>DAPKRP010000250.1:0-17033 GCA_031800515.1 Polyangiaceae bacterium LLY-WYZ-14_1
TCCCGCCGTTCCTCCGAGCGCAGGTCGCTCAGGAGGGACATGCGGCTCAGGTCCTCGCGGCTGGGGGCTGCCGCCGCCGGAAGAGCCGGCAGCTCCGCCGTGGGCGGCGGCTCGGGTCGACCCGGCCGCTCCGTGACGCGCCTTCGGAGCCGCTCTATCGCCGTCTGAACCTTGCGCTGCCCCTTGGCCGCCGCGGGCTCGAGGCAGGCGATGGCCTCCTGGATCCGGCCGGCAGCGATGTAGCGCTTGGCGAGCCTCGCCCGCCGGGCATCCGTGGCTGCCCCGTCCGGCGCGTCCTGGATGAACGCGACCCAGCGCCGGGGAAGGACCACGTCCGACTCCATGTCCGGGACCAGCGCTTCCAGGGTGCTCAGCGCCTCGTCGTGGTCCGGGGCGAGGTCGAGGGCCGCCTCGAGCCATTGGATCGCGGAGTCGTCGTCCAGCCCCCGGGCGAAGCGCGTGTAGAGCTCGGCGGCCCGATGCCGGTCCTGGCGGCCCGCGGCGGGGCCCTGTTCATCCGCTCGGTCCACGAGGAGCTGGCCGAGCTCCCGAGCGATGTCGACGTCGTCGTTGCCCAGGGCGAGGGCCTGCTCGTAGGCATCGATGGCCCCGTCCCGGTCGTCGAGGTGCTCCGAGAGGATCCGACCGATCCGGCGCTGGAGCCGCCCCCGGAGCCCCGGGTCCCCGTCGATGGCGTTGGCCGCCGCCTCCTGTTCTCGGAGGAGGTCCACCGCTTCCCGGGGGGCGCCCCGGGCGACGAGGTGCGCCTCGACCTTGCGGCTGGCCATCTCGTGGGCCGGCCACTTCCGCATCGCCCGGAGGGCGAGGTCGAACGCGCGGTCCGGCTCCTGCCCCGTGTCGTCGACGGCCTCCGCCGCTTCGAACAGCGCCTGAGCCGCGTCGGCGGCCGTCGGCGCCTTCTTCGACCACCACTCGAGCACCTTCGCCAGAGACCGCATCTTGCGGCCGGCCCGCAGATGGCGGGTCACCGCCTCGAGGGCCGCCGGGTCCCGGGGGTTGGCGTAGAGGTGCTGGACGAGCTGTTCGGTGCGGGGGTCCATAAAGGTTGTGGTCTTCTATCGATTCCGCCGGCTGCGGCGCCGCCGACGGCGGCGCCGTCGGTCCCTGCGGTCGTCGTCGTCGTCTCTCCGGCTCGCCCGGTCCCGGTCGTCACCGGCGCCGCTCGACCGAAGGGCGCTCCCCCCCTCGTCCGTGCCGGCGGCCTCGGCGGAGGCCGGGGCCCGGTCCTCGTCGTCCTCGTCGTCCTCGGCGACGTCCGTCGGACCCGGGCGGGCCACCAGGGCCAGGGTCGGGTCGAGGAAGCGCTTCCGACGCCGGGTCAGGGGAGGGAGCGGTCGCTGACCCCGATCGAACAGGACGACGGCGCCGGAGCCGGCGGTCTCCCCCCGGACGAGGCGCGCGTCGAACTCCATGACGTTGGACCGGCGGAGGTTGCCGCTTCCCGGCTGGACCTCCTGGTCGGGGTCCGTTTCTTCCCCGGCGGCCGCGGCGGCGAGCTCGAGGTTCGGGGTGGTGTCGTCCACCCGGCCCCGCACCTCCGTGTCGCCGTCTTCCCCGGCCGCCGCCTCGTCGCCGCCTTCGGCGTCACCTTCGGCGCCTTCCGCGGCTTCCTCCGGCTCCGGCGTCACGGTCCGACGCCGCCGCCGGCGACGGCGCTGAGCGTTCTGGTCCGCGAGGGCGGCCTCGAGCTTGGGTCGGCCCGGAGCGTCCGCCCACGCGGTCGTCGTCGCCAGCCCCTCGGCTCCCGCCGGCCCGCCCTCGTGCACGCGAGGGGCGGAGCTGGGCGCCGTCCCGGCCTGCGGGGCCACCGGAGCCTTTTCTTCCCGGGAGGTCGACGGGGCCTCCGGCGGCGTCTGGGCCGCGAGGGGGGTCGCCGCCCCGGCCCCCAGAAGCACGACGACGGCGACGACGGAGGAGCCCAGGACGAGCCGGAAAACGGTCGCCGACATGGCGGAGGCGTGGCGTTGCTGGTGCTGCATGGGTCGTCTTCGTCTCAGCTCTTCAGAACCGCAAGCCGGTACTTGAAGAAGCCCGCCGTCGCCGCCGAGCGGAGGATCAGGTGGAGCGTCTTGTAGTCGAGCTCCTTGTCCGCCTGGAGCACGACGATCGGCTCGAGGGCTTCTTCCTCTTCTTCGCTCCCGAGGGCGTAGCCCCGGAACGCTCCTTCTCCGAACCGCTTTTCGTATTCTTCCTTGAGCACCTCGACCAGCGGTTCGAGCTTGCCAGCGTCGTGGTGCTCCCCGGGGATGGCCCCGTCGACCAGCTCGAAGACCCTTCGGTCCTCCATCATGATCGCCCCTTCCGTGACCGCGAGGTTCACGGCGGGCTTGAGGTCCCCCCGGGCGACGCTCTCCGGCAGGGTGAGGTCCGGATTGAGCTTGAACTCCTTGCTCTCCGCTTCGAAGCTCACGATCAGGAAGATCAGAATGATCGTGAACATGTCGAGCAGGCTCGTGAGCATGAGCCCGGGCGGCTTCTTCGCCTTACCGTAGCGGCTGCGCTTCATCGAACCGTCACTCCTCCGCGCTTCCCGCCTGGGGTTCTTCCCCGGGCTGGATGTATCGGGAGAATACGACCACCGGGAACAGGTCCGTGAAGGTCGGATCGCCGACGTCGGTGGTGCCGGACTGGTATTCCCGGGTCCCGTCGAGGAGCTTGACCAGCTTCTGGTAGGGCAGCTCCTCGTAGGGAAGGACGATCATCGTGTCGCTCTCCGGGTAGCGCTGCTTGATGGTCTTGAGGTGGGCCTGGACCTCGTCGACGGGCATCCCGTCGTCCCCGGGCTCCACGGGCCAGTTCCCCGCCAGCTCCTGCAGCGCCTCCTCCCCGAGGCTCACCGACGAGGCGGTCAGGTCCACCGAATCCTGCTTGACCGTCACGTTGACGGTCACGGTGGTGGGCGTCTCCGGGACGTCGGATTCCTGCGGCGTGTGCGCCGGCAGGGACGCCGGGATGGTGCCGATGTGATAGAAGGCGGCGCCGAGAAGCAGGAACGGGATCAGCACCATCATGAGATTCATGACGGGGAGCAGGTCCAGCTCGATGGCGTCGTCGACGGCGCGGTCGAACTTCTCGAACATCTCGTCTTCGTCCGGGGGAAGGGATGGGGGTCAGGCGCGGCTCGGCGCGCCGGCCAGGTCGAAGGCCCCGGCGGGGGCGCCCTGGGGTGCCGGCTCGTCGTCCTGGGTGCGACCCCGACCGCCGGAGAGGGCCAGCAGAAGCGCGGACGCCCCGCCCTCGATCTCGAGGATGATCGACTCCATCCGCTTCGACAGGAAGTGGTGGAAGAACAGGAGCGGCACGGCGACGCAGATCCCGAAGGCCGTCGTGTACATGGCCTGGGAGATACCGTCGGCGAGGGCCTGCTGCCGGGCGGCGGCGCTGGCCGCGGCCACGCTTTCGAAGGCGGTGATGAGACCGAAGATCGTCCCGAGCAGGCCGAGTAGGGTCGCCGTGTTGGCGAGCAGGGCCATCAGCCCGATGCGCTTCTGAAGCCCGGGCAGGGAGGCGAGCATCTCCTTTTCCATCGCCCGCTCGATCTCCTTTTCCCGCCGGTTCGCCCGGAGCACGCCCGCCTTGACCACCTTGGCGAGGGGGTGGCCGGTGCGGAGGCTGCAAGCGTCGATGGCCGCCGAGTATCGCCGCGTTTCCACGAAGTCGAGGATCCGGTTCATGAAGGATCGGGCCGCGAGGCGCCGGAGCAGGTAGAGGTCGTAGGCCCGCTCCAGGAAGAGCCCGGTCCCCAGGATGAGCAGGCCGAGGATGACGTACATCATCCACCCGCCGTCGTTGAGGTAGTCGGCGAGAACGCCGATCCCACCGGAAGACTGGCTGCTCTTCGCGGCCTCGGCGGCGGCTTCCTCTTCGGCGGCGAAGGCCCGGCTCGGGCCGACGAGCGCCCCCAGCGCCGACCCGGCGACGAGGGCGGTGGATACGACGAGGGCCACGCCGGCGAGGCGGGCGCGGAGGGTCGAGGGGTCGAGGGCGATTCGCGGCATGGGTCTCCCTGAGTGGTGAGCGGCGTCGGTCACGGATTGTCCTCCGTCTCCCGGAAGATGCGGGGCCGGACGAACTCGTCGTCTCGGACCCGGATCACCGCCCCGCTGGGCTCCCGGCGGGACGGTGGGAAGAAGGAAACAGGCACCTCGGACAGACGATACGGCCCGGGTTGCTGGAGCTTTCCGGCCGGCGCCTGCCCGAAGTACAGGAATAGGCGATTCGCTCCGGCGCCAAGGCCGTCGTCGAGGTCGCGGGTGTCCATGAGGCGCACGTTGCGCACGATGTAGTTCAGACACTGCCGGTCCCGGAAGATCACCCGAACCCGCTCGGTGAGATCGACGAACGGCAGCTCGATCGGATCCACCCGGACCCGGATGAACTTCCCCGTCTCACCCTGGATCTCGGCGAAGCTCGAAGACGGCAGCTCGTACTCCCCGGCCTCGGAGACGTCCACGGCAAGCCCGACGGTCTGGTCTTCCGCGTCCTGCCAGGCCAACGTCTGGTCGTCGACGTCGAAGCGCAGGGTGCCCAAGCCGGCGGTGGTCCCGGCGGAGGTCGACAGGATCTCGACCCCCGTCATCTCCTCGAAGGGCAGGGGAAACAGCTCCCGGGTCACCCCCTCGTCCTCGACCTCGTAGCGGTAGCCGAAGAGCAGCTGGGCCGTCGAATCCGTCGCCCGGGGGTCGGTGCGGGTCCGGACCTCGTCCGAGTTCGGGATGCCATCGCCATCCGCATCCCGCTCCCCGTCCCGGTCCACGTAGTCGGTGAAGGATTGGACCTCGAGGACGTCCGGCATCCCGTCGCCATCCGAATCCACCAGGGAATCGTCCGTGCCGAGCACCGCTTCCTCGCAGTCCGTGAGCCCGTCGAGGTCCCGGTCTCGCTCCGGCCGGAGCAGCGGGTTGCAGGCGAGGGGCTCGTCCGCCACGAGGGGGTCGAAGCCCACCAGGATCTCCACCAGGTCGCCGATGCTGTCGCCGTCCGAATCCCGAAGGACCGGGTCCGTGCCCTGCTCCCGTTCCGAGGCGTCGTCGAGCCCGTCCGCGTCCGAGTCCACGACGGGGCCCTCCGGTGTCGGCCGGGCGTTTCGATTGGCGACGAGGAGCCCTTTGGCCCGAAGAGACGTCCGGTCCCGGAGCAGGTCGAGGTCCTGGGGCGCGAGGGCGGTGATCGTGTTCACCCGGCGGAAGCTGCCGTTCCCGGTGAAGGCCATGTTGACGAGCCCTCGCTGGAGCCGCTCGTTGACGTTGGCGATCTCCTCGGCGGCGAGCTGAATGACGTGGAGCTTCACGCCGAGGCCCCCCGCCTCGTCCGTCGCCTCGATGAGCTCGAGGAGCTCGTCCTGCTGCCGCTGCTCCTGGCAGGCGACGGAGGGCTGGGGGTCCTGGTCGAGGCAAGCGGCGTCGTCGACGTCACAACATTCGACGTTCAGCGCCAGGGGATCCTGTTCCCCGGCGGTGATGAAGATGATGACGTACTGGGTGATCGCTCGAAGCCCGCGGGGATTCTCGGCGAGGTCTCCTTCGATGAGGGCGCGGGCGGTCCGAAGCCCCTCCAGGTAGTCCCGGCAGTCGGCCCCCGGGGCGCAGGGCTCGGAGAGGGAGAGCTGGTTCACCGCGTTCAGAAGCTCCCCCGGGTTTCGGGTGAAGTTGCCCTCGATCGGGGCGAGCTTGCGGGACCGCCCGCCGAAACTGACCACGGCGACCTCGACGGACGGGTCCGTGAGGGCGCTCTGCATGAAGCCCCCCAGGAGCCCGATCCGGGTGGCCCCCGGGTCGAAGGACGCGAAAAGGGGGCCCTGGGCGACATCGGCGAGGAGCACGACCCGGACCGGTAGCCGGGCGGTCGCCGTGTCCTCGGCGCAGACCCGGCCCGCCAGGGTGACCCGGTCGGCGACGGCGGCTCCGAACTCGGTGCCGAAGAGGGAGGCGTCGGTGCAGGCCCCGGTGGAGCCCGCGAGGGCGACCAGCCCGACGAGGAGCGCCCGGCTCGGAATCCCGCGCCTCACGGGGCACACCCCGGCGGGTCCGAGGCGAGGGGCGCCACCTGGCAGTTCCCTTCGATGCAGGTTTGACCGGCGGGGCAGAAGCTCCGCCGGCAGCGGCTGTCGAGCACCGCGTCGACGCTGGCGACGCCGTCGAAGGACAGGATCTCCCGGTCGAACTGGCCGACCGCGACGCCGTCGAGGAGCGGGACCACCCGAACCCATCCCCGGCCCGTCGGGCGGGTCAGGCTGGGGGCCACGGGCAACGACTCGGCCTGGGGGGCATCCATTCCCTCGTCGATCTCGTCCGGGACCAGGCGGAAGACCCCGTCCCGGATGCGGCCGAGCTCGGCGTCGAGGAGCTCCACCCGCACCGCATCGAGGTCGTCGGGCACGGCCAGGTCGCCGCAGACCACGACGGTGATCTCGTCGTCGGAGCAGCCAGCCGATCCCAGGACGACGAGGACCAGCGCGGCGGCGGTTGCCGGCGCCAGCGCCGACCGGGAGCTGCCGGCGGGCCACGCTCCGCGGTGGACGGGAGGCGGCGGCGTCGGCGCGGCGGCCGGAGGGAACGGGGAAACGCGTTGGGATCCGAGCATGTGGAAGGGGCGGCCCCGAAGAGACACCGGGACGGTCCGGTGTCGGCAAGAATCGAACCAGGCCGGATCGGCCGGCCGGCGCAAGGCGCTTCCCTCCCACTACGGCGGCCGGCGCGCCGGTTGACCGGGGCGCTGGGGACGACGCACCTCGGGGACGCGGGGTCCCTTCACCCCACCGGACCCAGCGCGATGGGGCTGCTCCCCCCCACGGCGGTCCCGGGGCCTTCGACCTGCACCGGGAAAGACCGCGTCGGCGGCCCCCTCTGGCGCCGTCTCGCGTCGGATCGCACGCCGGACGAGTGGGCTCGGTCCTTGCAGGAGGGCGCTCTCACGGTCGGGTCCGGCGTGCCCGCGACGGTCCGACCGGCCCTCCCTCGGCCAGCGAGGGGCGTTCGAGGCCTCCCCGGGCGACCGTACAGGTGCCCGACGGGCTTCGCCGCCAGGGGCGAACCGCCGATGTCCCGATCATGGAGAAGCGAGTGACCGCGCGCCTTCCCCGCCGACGTTTCCTCACCTGCGTCGCCATCGCCCTCGGGGTTCCCACCCTCGCCTCGGGCTGCACCGACGCCGGGATCCAGCCCGCGGACCTCGACGAGGCCGAGCGCTTCGACAACCTCCTCGACATCAACGGCGAGTTCTGCACCCAGCCGGACACCACGGTGAACTTCCCCGTGAAGGTGCTGTTCGCCGTCGACCAGTCCTCGTCCCTGCAGCTCACGGACCCGATGAACCTCCGCCTCCGGGCGGTGCAGGGGTTGATGGACGACCTCATCGCCGAACCAGACACGGAGATCGGCTTTCTCGGCTTCGCCAACTGGTCCCGGGAGCGCCCCTTCACCCGGGACCTGGGCACCTTCGCCGACATCCTCGCGGACGGGAACGGGGTCGCGACGGACTACCAGGGCGCCCTGTCGTCGGTGGTGCGGATCCTGGAGAACGACATGGTCGCGGTGGGCCAGGCGGTCCGGGCGCGGACCCGCTACGTCGTGGTCTTCGTCAGCGACGGCATCGCCGAGCCCCGCTGCCGGGCGGGCTGCGAGGACGACGAGACCACCTGCGCCAACGGCGAAGACGACGACGCCGACGGCCGGGTGGACGGTGCCGACGACGACTGCGACGGGGTCGGCGACCGGGTGCTTCGCCCGGACACCCTCTACGGCATCTGCAACTTCACCGAGGACCTGGACGAGGTCCTCGACCCGGACGAGTACGTCGACTTCGACGGCCGCTGCCCCGCCTACAACCAGACGGACCAGATCCTCGACAAGGTCCGGGACGTCCTTCGGCTCCGGGACACCTACTCCGTCGGGAGCATCAACCTGAACACGGTGCTCCTCTTCCAGCCGAACCCCGCCCTCCAGGCCCAGTTCGGCTACGACCTCGACGAGGCCCGGGCGGTGCTTCGGGCGATGGCCCGGGAGGGCGGCGGCGTCTTCCGGGACGTGAACCTGGCCACCGCGGACGAGGACGAGTTCCTCGACTTCGACTTCCGCGCCCTCGAAGCGCCTCAGGCCCTGTCCGGGCTCCAGGTGGTCAACGACTTCGCGGAGGTCGGCCCCGTCGGGTACCTCACCGACGAAGACCGGGATGGGCTGCCGGACGACGTCGAGATCGAGCTCGGCACGGACCTCAGGAACCCCGACTCGGACGTGGGCGGCGGCGACGGCTACACGGACCTCTTCGAGCAGCGCTTCCGGGACCGGGGCTACGACCCCCTGGATCCGGCGGTCCCCGCCGTCCCCTGCCGGCAGCAGGGGGATCTCGACGGCGATGGCCTGCGGGACTGCGAGGAAGAAGCCCTCGAGACCGACGTCCGGAACGCCGACACGGACGGGGACAACGTCCTCGACTACCAGGAGGTCCTCGCCGGCACGGACCCGACGGTCGCCGACGGCCTCGAAGACCTGGACTTCGACGGTGTGTTGAACATCGAGGAAGTGGTCGGCGGGACCAACGCCCTGGTCCCGGACGAAGACCGCTATCGGGACGAGCGGATCCAGTATCGCTTCATCGACCGGGGCCGTCGCATGGTCGAAGACTTCGAGACCGGCCGGGTCGAAGAACGCCAGTGCTACGGGTTCGAGATCCGGAACCTGCAGATGGTGGTCACCCCGGTCGTGGGTCAGCGCGGCCTGAACCGCTTCCTCATCTACGCCCAGGAACAGCCGACGGGGCTCAACGGCGCCCGGTCGGAGACCCAGGTCGCCTGCTTCGAAGCCTTCTACCGGGGAGAGCTGTCGAAGGACCCGGAGAGCGGCGTCATCGACGCGTCCGAAGAGGGCTGGTTCCGGACCCTCTCCGAGCTCCAGGCGCGGATCGACAACCTGGCGAGCTGCCCTTGGATCGGCGAAGGCTTCAACCGTCGCACGGTCGAACGGGTGGTCGCCCAATGCCTTCCGGAAACGGTCGCCCTGGGACGCTACGCGTCGACGACGGACCAATCCGTGAGCCTCATCCGCGAGTACGTCGCGGGCAACACGGGGGTCAACGTGCCCCAGCCGTCCTCCGAGCTCTTCGTCCCGCTGCCCCTGTTCAACCCGGACACGGATTGCTGGCGCCCCTGGGAGCTCGACCGCCTCGACGCCCTGTTCGCCCTGATCGAAACCGCCTGTGCCTGTCAGGAACCGATTCAGCAAGTGACCTCGGACGGCGTTCTGCCGTTCACGAGCACCTGCTGTCCGATGACCCCTGAACCGTGAGCTTCCGTCGAACCCGAGCCATGCGCGCCCCGCGCCACACCGGCGGGGCCCCCACCCGTGCGACCGCCCTCGTCCTGTTGGCGGTGGCGACGTCGGCGGGGGCCTTCGCCTGCACCGATGCCGGCCTCGATCTCATCCCCTCCCCGGGACCCTTTCGGGATGACAAGGTCACCGTCAGCGGTGAGATCTGCACGAGCTCTCCGGAAAGTCGGGTCTTCCCGCTGCGGGTGCTCTTCGTCGTCGACAGCTCGGAATCGATGCGGGTCACGGATCCCCCGGACCCCCTCACCTTGGTGACCGGCCGGGAGCGGGCCTTCCAGGAGACCTGGGAGACGCTCCTGGAAGGGGACCCCGCCGGGGTGCGCATCGGCCTGGTGCAGTTCTCCGCCGACGCCCAGGGACGGACGGTGTCCCCCTTCAACGCGGAGCGGGACACCTACTACACCGCGAACCGCACCCTGCTCTCGGACGCGACCGCCGGGCTCCAGGAGACGGGCCGGACGACGAACTACCTCGGGGCCCTGAACGAGGCCTTCGCAGCGGTCCGAACCGAGCTCGAAAACGCGCGGGACTTCGCCCCGGAAAGCCTCGCCCTGTCCAAGTACGTCGTCATCTTCGTCTCCGACGGCCTCCCGGACACGGACAGCGAAGAAGAGGCGGAGACCATCCAGGAACAGATCCTCGAAGCCGTCGCCGACATCCAAGAGCTCGCCCAGGAGCTGTTCCGAGTCGGGACCTTCGAGTTCCACACCGCCTACGTCTCCGCGGGGGAGGGGCCGGCGGTCGACCGGGACGCCCAGCGGCTGCTCCAGCTCATGGCGGAGACCGGCGGCGGCACCTTCCGGAGCTTCCCGAGCGGCGAATCCCTGAACTTCGTCTTCCTCGACCTCACCGTGATCCGGCGGGCGTTCACCCTTCGGGGGATCAGCGTCACCAACGTCAACGCGATCGTCGACGAAGACCAGATCGCCGAATACCTCTTCGGCGGCGACGACGACCCCTTCGCGATGGACGCCGGCGTGCCCAAGGAGCCGGACCCAGCGGGCCTGCAGGACCGACCCGGCCGATGGGACGAGGCGCCACCCCCGGAGGACGCTGGACCCGTGGACGCCGGCCCCCCGGACGCTGGACCGCCGGAGCCCGACGAACGCAACCTCGTCGACCGGGATGGAAACGAGGTACCGAGCTGCGGCGAGCCCCTGGTCGACTCGGACGGGGACGGCCTCTGGGACCTGATCGAGATGCGCTTCGACGTCGCCGACCTCGACGAACGCATGCAGACCCCGTGGCTCACCGAGGACACGGACGACGACGGGGTTCGGGACCGGCTCGAGTGGCGGCTCCGGAGCTCGGGCCTCGACCCCCTGGTGGCCGGGGACACGGGGTGCTTCATCCCGGAGCCCTGCCTGAACCGGGTGCCGGAGACCGGAGCCTGCGACTGCGTGATCGACATCCGGGAGCTCATCCCGGACCCGACCGAGCCGACGGGCTTCGAAACGGTCTTCCGAAGCGACGGGCTATGCGATGCCTGCGACCAGGTCGCCTCCGAGGACGAAGCCTTCTTCTGCATCCCCCTCAACGACCCCCTCACCGGGGAGCCCGTCGTCGACACGACGACCGGGGAGCAGGTCCGGGTGGACTGCGTCGACCGGGAGGTCGACCCGGACACCGGCGAGGTGGTCGGGGACGGATTCTGCGATTGCCTCGACCGGGACGAAGACGGGCTCTGTGACTGGCTCGATCGGGACGGGGATCTGCTTCGGGATTGCGAAGAGATCTTCTACGGAACCAACCAGAACTCGAACGACACGGACGCCGATGGAATCCCCGATTTCCTCGAGACCCGTTTCGAATCGAACCCGATCGAGAACGACCTTTTGGACGACAACGATTTCGACCAGACGGTCAACTCCCTCGAAGTTCGGGCGGGCACCGACCCCTGGTGCGATGACGCCGCGATCCGATCCCTGATCGCCTACCGCTACGACCAGACGACGGGCGCCTTCGACTTCCCCGACCTCGACGGCGGACTCCCCGGGGACTTCGTCCCGATGGACGCCGGTCCGATGACGATGCCGGACGGCTCGACGGTGGATCCGGATGCGGGGCCCGGGATGGGAATGGTCGAGATCGACGCGGGCCCGGATGCGGCGGCGGGCCAGGGCAGCGGGCTCCGCAACGCGAGGAGCTGTTACTCCTTCGAGGTCGGGAACGTGACGATCGTCCCGACCGAGCCCAACTGGCGGGCGGTCTACCCGGGAAACGGCTGGAACCGGATCTTGGCCTGGGTGGGCGAGGTGCCCTTCGACGACCCGGACGCGGTGGCGTTCTACCGGGTCGCCTGTGCCATGGCGTTCTATGAGCCCGACGGGAACCTTCGGAACCCACCCTCGGGCCGCATCCGCTTCACGGAAGCGGACTTCGTGGAGGCGAGCGAGTTCGATGCCGACGTTCACTGCAAATGGCCCTGAGAGGGTCGGTCAACGTAACCGACCGAGCCGCGGAGCCGAGGCGGCGTCGGCTGCAAGGCGCGGCGACGAGGAATATCTGAAGGATATTTCGAGGAGCCGGAACGCCGCAGACGGCGTCGGATCGGCTTCGCGGCGACCGGAGCGTTATGTTGATCGACTCTCTCAGAGGGTCGGTCAACGTAACCGACCGAGCCGCGGTGAGGGGGTGAGGCCCGAGCGGCGTCGGACCGACCCGCCGAATCGCCCTTCCCTTCGACGGTCCTGGCCCGTCCTCGGTGCCCTGCTCGTCGGGGGCATCGTCGCCCTGTCCACGTTCCTGCTGACCGGGTGCAGCGACGACGGCCCGAGGACGCCGGATGAATCCGTCCTCGAGTGCACGCGGGATGAATCCGTCGGCCCGACGAGCGCCGTGCCCTTCGTCCTGGGGGAGCCGGCGGAGGGGTTCATCTGCCCCCTGAACGACGCCGACTGGTACGACCTGTCCCTGGGTCCGGACGACCGCCTCGTCTCCGTGCGGCTCGGGATCGTCGGGGCGACGACCTCCCCGGTGGAACCGACCTACGCGATCTGGTCGAAGACCGAGGTCACCTGCGACGGGGTCGAAACGGACCCCGAACAGTGCGCCGAGCTCGGCCTGGGGACCGGCACGTTCATCGTACCGGACACGGTCGTCGCGGCCCCGGACGCCGCCCTCGTCGGCTTTCCCGAAGGGGTCGAGGCGGTCCACTGCCTGCAGCCCGGCGAGGACTACTTCCTGGCCGTCCGGGACCTTCAGGACGACGGCCAGGACGTGCGCCGGAGCTATCAGCTCGAGGTCACGGCGATGCCCGACCCGGACACGGACGAGCCGAACGATTCGACGGACGCGGCGATCGTGCTCGGAAACCAGGGGACGGGAACCGGGGAGATCAGCTGCTCGGGAGACCAGGACTTCTATCGGGTAGACGCCGCCCCCGGGTCTTTCATCGAGGTCGAGCTCACCACCAATGGCCTGACCAGCATCTTCCAACCCCGGGTCGACGTCTTCGACGCGGACGGCAATCTCGTCTTCAGCGAGCAGAACATCCGCAGCCGAACCGTTCCCACGGAGATCTCCTTCTGCCGGGTTCTCCCGTCGGCGGGAAGCTTCTTCCTCGCGGTGCGGGACGACGACGGCCGGGACGCGGACCCGGACGTTCCCTATGCCCTCACCGTGCGCACGGCGGTCGACGCCGACGGGAACGAGCCGAACAACAACTCCCGGGAGGCGACCCCCCTCGCCACGGTGAGCTGCGCCAGCGGAAACGAGGCCAGCATCACCGGGACCCTTGCCTGCGGCGGCGACAACGACTGGTTCGAGGTCGACCTGGACGGCTGCGAGATCGGCGACCTGATCGAAGCCGAGGTGGTCGTCGGGGAAGGGGTGACGGGAGCCGCGGCCTGGGAGCTCCAGGACAGGGTCCAGGCCTCCGTCGCCCTGGTCCGGAGCGACCAGTCCCCCGGTTCGAGCTGCGCCGAGGACGGGGAATGCGCGGTCCTCCGGGGCCAGGTCTGCATGGAGAACTTCGATTGTTCCGGGTTCTTCGAATCCTGCCTCCTGACCCGAGGCGGCTTCTGTGGCGGGGCCACCGCCTGCCTTCCGAACGGACAATGCGGCGCGAACCAGGTCGCCCGTTCCTACGGCCGGGTGAACGTCCCCGAGCCCATCACCGGCTCCCCACCGCCGAACGTCGCCACCATCTCGGCGCCGATCCTCCAGACCGAGGGCCAGCTCTTCCTTCGGGTCAGCGACTTCCAGGCGGACGGCGGCGACCCGTCGGGCGTCTACCGCCTGCGGGTGCGGGCCCGGCGGGATCCGGATCCGAACGAGCCGAACAACTTCTTCTTCAATCGGCTCACCGACGACACCGCCGACGAGACCGAGCCCGCCGTCAAGACGCCGGTCCCGGCCTGCCCGGCCACCGCCCGAGGCTCCATCGGCTACCAGAACGACGTCGATTGGTGGACCTTCCCGAAGAACTGCCCGGACGGCCAGGACTGCCCCCTGGTCCTTCGGATGGGATTCGCCGACGGGGGCGTCCCCGCCGTCGCCGTCGTCATCAGCGACGAAGGCCGAGGGCCCCGGTTCAGCAACGATCTCACGGCGGGTACCGCCTTCGGAGACTTCATCGGAGGCCCCGCCTTCTGCGGCTACCAGTTCCGGGACGATTCGGGCCCCTACACGGTCGAGATCCGGGACGTCGACGAGACGGACGTCAACGTCGACATCGGCGACCTGGAACGCACCGGGCGGGAGTGGGACCCGGACCAGGAATACGAGATCTGTTACGTGCCGAACGCCTCCGCGGGCTGCCCAGCCCCCTGCGAGCAGGAAGAGAACCCGACGACCATGGAGCTCGAATGCGACAGCCCCTGAGGGGCCCGTGGCTTCGAACCATCCACCCAACCCCAAGGTGCTGACGACATGTCCTCCCTGACGTTCCTTCAGTCCGGCGCATCGGCGCCGCTCCGGATGCTCCTCCTTGCCGCCGGCCTCGTCCTCGGCCCCCTCGTCGGCATCGCCGGGTGCGGGGACGATGGGCAGGGCACCGGCGACGATGACGACGACACGCCTCCTCCCCGCCGGCCGGACCGGAACGGGGCCTGGACGACGGAGGTGGCCCTGACCGGCGGCGTCGGCCGGGGCGCCCAGGCGGTCTGGCTCGAGGACGAAAGGACCGTCGCCGCCGCCTACTTCCGGACCACCGCCCTCGAAGGCGGCAACTGCTTCGAAGACGTCGACGGCGCGGATGAAGCGAACGAGGTCCGCTGGCGGATCGAATACGCCGTCCGGGGCTTCACCAGCTGGGAGACGGAAACCGTCACCGACGTCCTGGCCGTGACCCGGCCGGACAACTTCGACCTCGGGCTCGACCCGATGGGACGACCCCAGGTCGCCACCTGGACCGGCGGCGCCCTCATCGAGCCTCCCTTCCGGTTCCTGTGCAACGCCCACGACCTGGGGCTCTTCACCCGCGGCGGCGGGGGAACCTGGCAGGTGGAGACGGTCGCCGAAAACGGCGAGCAGGCGGCGGTCCAGATGGACGATCCCCGCTGGGGGGGCCCCGGGGAGCCACCGACGCCGGAGGCCTCGAACTTCGGCAGCGCGGTCGGCTACTGGCCGGCCTTCGGCTGGGGCCCCGGCAACCAACTCGTCGTCGGTTGGACCGATCGCCACAGTGGCGCCTCCCAGCAGGACGACTTCCGGCGCTCGGACCTCGAAGTGGCCTACCGCACCGGCACCGGCGGCGCCTTCGCCTACACCCCGGTGGACTGGGGACGGGGGGCGGCGAGCTTCACCACCATCGCCTTCGACGCCGACGGGAACCCCCTGGTCGCCTACGAGAATCGGCGGAACCCGAGCGCCGGGGAAAACGATGCCCGAGGGGTCTGGATCGCGCGGTCGACGGACGGCGGCACCAGCTTCGACCTGGTGCGGCTCTTCGCCAACCGCCCGAGCGTGAACGGGCTCGACCTCGCCGTCTCCCCGACGGACGGGGAGATCGCGCTCGTCCACTACGACCCGGACGATCAGGCCGCCCGCCTCCGCAGCCTGTCGCCGGACGCCGGTTTCGACGACGCGGGCAACTGGGCGGACGACGTCTCCTTCATCGACAGCCGTTTCGACGAAGGCCGGGATCCGAGCGTGGCCTTCGACTCCCAGGGACGCCTCGCCCTCGCCTACTATCGCTGCCGGTCCGCCACCGCCTCCTCCGAGGTCTGCCCCCCGGGGGACGATGCCCTGGTCTTCGTCTGGCGGGACGTCGACGGCACCTGGAGCACGCCGGAGGTCGTCGACGAGGGGAACGACCTCGGAGAATGCGGCCGAAGCCCCGGCCTGGTGCTCGAGGAGGACGGCGGTGAGACCTATGCCCACGTGGTCTACCTCTGCCAGGACACGGCGACGGTGGGGGAGACCACCCTCGACGATCAGCTCAAGATCGCCGACCGGGACCCCTTCTGAGACCGGGACCCCTTCTGAGACGGAGCCCGGAGCCCAGCATGCCACTGCAACGACCGCAGACCGCCGTCGCCCTCGCCGCGCTGTTTTGCCTGCCGGCGCTGGGCGCCGGCTGCGAGACGAACTCGGATCTGAGCGGCAGCCTCCAGGACGTCTATGGGATTCGACACCGGTCGGTGCGGGTGCGGCTCACCACCTCCGAGCTCGCCGTCGAATACGTCGGCGCCCGGGAATCCGTGCCCGTCCGGGTCACCATCGACCTCGACTCCCTCGACGAAGGCCAGGATTTGCGGGAGGGCACCTACGACCTTCCGGAGCAGGGCTACATCGGGGGCCGCCTGTCGAACGAGACCGAGCTCCCGCCGTTGCTGAATGGCTCGATCCGGCTCGCCCGCTTCCGTGCCGAAGACGGGAGCCGGGTCGAAGGGAGGTTCAACGGACGCTTCGACGCGGGCCGGGACGAGCTCTCCCTCGAGGGCAGCTTCAGCGAACCCCTCGAGCTGCTCCTCGACCTAGGTGAGCCGCCTCCGCCCCCACCGATGGACGGAGGCGTTGCCGACGGCGGGCTGGTCGATGGGGCGGCCCCCGCCGACCCCGGCGCCATGCCGATGCCGGACCCGGGGGGACCATGAGCCTCCGATTGCTCCTGGCCGCGTTGGCCATGTCGTCGGCCGCCGGCTGCGCGACCAACGTCGACATCTTCACCGACGGTCGCCTCGAGAACCGGTGCACCGGGGCGATCCCCGCCTGCGGCCGCCAGGCCGGCTGCGTGTTGACCGGAGACGAGTATTTCCGCGGGGAGTTTCCCGGGGGCCAGCGGCTCATCGTCCGGACGGACACGGACGAGGCCAACTTCCGCACCCGGGTGCTCCTGGTGGATGGGACGTTTCCCGGCACCCAGATCCTGATCCGCGCCTTCGACGTCGGCTGCGGCGGCTTCGACGAGGGGCGGGGGGAAGACCGCAACCTCTTCGATTTCGCCGGGGATGACGGCATCATCGACTTCAACCTCGAGGTCACGGGCCGGGGGGACCATCTGGTCGAGGTCTTCTCCGACATGGCGGCAACCTTCTATCTGACCGTCGACGTCCGAGAAGACGGGCAGTGATCCCGGGGGCGTCCTCCCCGGGGGTCAGGGCCATCCCGCCGGAGCGGCGCTCCTGGCGACGACCGGTTACCGTCCAGGGATGCCCGCCGCCCCGCCCATCGAGCCCCCGAAGATCGCCGATGCCCGTTTTCTGGCCTCGGCGACGAGCCTGGCCCAGCTCCCTGCCCCCGCCT
>DAPKRP010000251.1:0-2627 GCA_031800515.1 Polyangiaceae bacterium LLY-WYZ-14_1
CGGCGAGCTCCGGGGTCACCTCGAGCTCGCCCCCGGGGCGGGGCAGGGAGAGCTGGGCCACCTGCCCCAGGAAGAACCAACCCGTCCACTCCAAGGCCAGGAAAAAGCCCACCGCGGCCCCCCCGGCCAGGGCGCCCACCAGCATCGAATGCCAGAGCACCCGACCGAGGCGCCGAAGGTCGAGGGTCTGCCAGGGCTCGAGGAGCGCCCGCTGGCCCCGGAGGCCCAGCGCGAAAACGCGAGAGTCGGTCGGGGGGCGTGGCTCGTCCGACATCACGAGACCCGAAGCACCACGGCGTGGTCCGTTCCATGCGCCTCCCCGGACCGCAACCCGGGAGCGATCGGCCCCTGCGGACGCGGCGACGCGCGCCGGCCGACGGCGAACCTTCCGAAGGGGTCGGCGCCCGAGGCAACGACCCATGACCCGGAAGGCGCACCTTCTGCCACCATGGGGGCGTGGTGCGACGAGCGAGGCGGCTGGGCCTACGCAGCGGCTGGAACGGGGTGATCTGGCTCGCCCTGCTGGGCTTCGTGACCCCCGGCTGCGCGCGAAGCGCCCGGAACACCACGGAAGATGTCGACGCCAGCGCCGACGCCCCCGGGGACCGGGAAGCCGGACCCGGCGACGGGGACGACGACGCGGGCCCGGAGGACGACGGGACGGACGCCGGACCCGATGGCGGCCCCGCTTCTGCGTGCGGATCCGACCCGGACTGTGATGACGGGGTCTTCTGCAACGGCGTCGAGTTGTGCTTCGTCGACGAAGCCCGCTGCATCCCGGGCCGCCCCCCGGACTGCCGGGACTTCCTGGGCTGCACCACCGACGTCTGCGACCCGGAGCTCGACCGATGCGTGCACCTCGCTCCGGACGACGACGAGGACGGGTTCGAGGCGTTGACCTGCGGCGGGCTTGACTGCGACGACGACCGGGCGGACATCCGGCCCGGTGTCTCGGAGATCTGCGACAACGGCCTCGACGACGATTGCAACGGGGCCCTCGACTGCACCGACCCGGTCTGCGTCTCGGCGGCCGTCTGCGCCGACTGCGACACCATCGACGCGGAGACGGACTGCGGCGACGGCCGGGACGAAGACTGCGACGGCCTCGTCGATTGCGACGACGACGACGATTGCGGCATCGACCCGGCCTGCTGCACGCCGCGGCTCGAGACCTGTCAGAACGGGGTGGACGCCGACTGCGACGGGCTCGAGCTCTGCGACGACCCGGATTGCGCCTTCCTTTCCGAATGCAGCGACGCGGGGGCCTAAGAGGGTGTTGAGGAATCCCTCGCGAGCCCTCGGAAGCGGGCTGCAGCCCTGCGCCGCCCCACCCTCCGCTCAACAATGCGCCAGCATTGTCTCGGTCGGTTGGAACGCCGCAGGACTACACCCCCCTCCCGATCCCCTCACGAAGGATTCCTCAACACCCTCTAAAGAGGGTCGCTCAAAATGACGCTCCGGTCGCCGGGGAGCCGAGGCGACGCGGTCCGCGGCGGTGGAGCCGACGCAGGTGGGGGGCGGGGCTCAGCCGCCTCGAATCCGGACCGGCGCCGGGGGCAGGCCCTCCACCACCCGGGTCGGTGGCTCCGTCGGCACTGCGTCGGACCCCGGGGGGACGCTCGACAGGGGCTCGGCCCGCTGCCGGTAGACGATCACCTGATTCCGCCCGGCACGCTTCGCGGCGTAGAGGGCGCGATCGGCGGCGCGAAACAGATCCCGCCCGCTCCAGCCGTCGTCTCCTCCGGTGGTCGCGACCCCGATGGAGACGGTGACCCCGGAGATCCGATCGTCCCCATAGGCGACCACCATCTCCTCGATCCGGCCCCGGATGCGCTCCGCCTTCCGGGCCGCCACGCGAGCGGCGCAGTCCGGGAGGACCAGGGCGAACTCCTCCCCCCCGAAGCGGCAGGCGATGTCCGAGTCCCGGACGGCGGACGCGAGGATCTCCCCCAGGCGGCGGAGCACCTCGTCCCCGGCATCGTGGCCACGGCTGTCGTTCAGGCGCTTGAAGTGGTCGACGTCGACCACCAGCATCGAGACCGGCCCGCGACTCCGGCGGGCCCGGTGGATCTCCCGCTGGAGGGCGTCTTCCATGTAGCGGCGGTTGTAGAGGTCCGTCAGGGGGTCGCGGAAGGCCTGCTCCCGCAGCCGTTCCCGTAGGCTCAGGTTGTTCAGGGAGAGCTCGATGCTCTTCGCCGTGGCCTTCGCCATCCGCACCAGGGGCCAGACATCCCGGAGGTCTTCGGCCAGGCGGGAGGCGACGTGGAAGACGCCGACCAGGTCCCCCTGGGCCGACAGGGGAACGCAGGCGGTGGCCAACGGAACCTCCGAGTCCGAGTGGGGACAGAACAGGGCATCGGGGCGTGGTTGGCAGATGTGGGGACGTCCCTGGCGCATCGCCCAGCAGTCGTCGGCGGGAAGGCGGCCCGGCTCCCCGAGGCCGATGTCCCCCGCCCCCCAGGCGACGGCGACCTTGGCCCGGTCCCGGGCGGTTTCCAGGATCGCCAGGAAGCCCCGCCGCTCCGGGAACAACCGGCGGACGTAGCGATCGGCCACCACGTAGAACTCGTCGACGTTCCGGGCCGTCTGGAGCAGCTCCCCCATCTCGGCGAGCACCTCGAGCTGCC
>DAPKRP010000252.1:0-4743 GCA_031800515.1 Polyangiaceae bacterium LLY-WYZ-14_1
GACCTCGCCCCCGACGCCCCGGGGAGCCGCTCCCCGGTCGACCTCCGCCCGCTGCCGGCGCCGCCGCCGGCGGCCACCCCGGAGGAGGTTCGGCGCGCCCTCGCCGCCGCCCGGGAGGTCCAGCCCCGCTGGTGGGAGACCCCCCTCTACCGCCGGATCGACGCCCTCGAGGCGGCCGCCAGGACGATGCTCGAACGGCGGGAGGAGGTGGTCACCCTCGCTCGGGACGAGATCGGCAAGCTCGAGGTCGACGGGCTGTTCACCGAGGCCCTCGGCCCCCTGGACACGGTGAAGGGCTGGGCGCGGGTGGTCCGGGAGGCGACCGCTCGCCGACCCGTCCGCCTGAATCCGCTGGCCTTCCCCGGCAAGCGAGCCCGCATCGACGTCGTCCCCCGGGGGGTCGTCGGCGTCATCGCCCCCTGGAACTTTCCCGCCGCGGGGCTCTATCGGGCGACCCTCCCAGCGCTGATGACCGGCAACGGGCTCGTCGTGAAGCCGTCGGAGCACGCCCCCCGGACCAGCGCCTGGTACCTCGAGCGTCTGGCGGAACAGCTCCCCGCCGGCCTCGTCCAGGTCGTCCAGGGGGACGGGCAGGTCGGCGCCGCCCTCGTCGACGCCCAGCCCGACGCCCTGGTGTTCACCGGCTCGGCGGCGACGGGGCGGCGGGTCGGGACCCGGGCGGCGGAGCTCGGCATCCCCACCAGCCTGGAGATGGGCGGCAACGACCCGGCGATCGTCCTCGCCGACTGCGACCTGCCCCGGACCGCGATGGGCCTCACCCAGTGGTCCCTGAACAACGCCGGGCAGGCCTGCGGTGCCATCGAGGTCGCCCTGGTCGACCACCGGGTGGCGGACGCCCTGGTCCGCCGCCTCGCCGAGGCCTTCCAGCGGCTCCGGGTCGGAGAGGACGTCGCGCCCCTGGCGAATCGCCGGCAGCTCGAGGTGGTGGAGGCCCACGTCGCCGACGCCCAGGCCCGGGGGGCGACGGTGCTGGCGGGGGGCGCGCCCACGGGCCCTGGGCTCGGCTACCTGCCGACTCTCCTCGACCACTGCACGACGGAGATGCGGGTGGTCCAGGAGGAGACCTTCGGCCCCGTCCTGCCCATCGTTCGGGTCGACGGGGCGGGGCAGGCCATCGCCATCGCCAACGCCCTGGCCTACGGGCTCACCGCCTCCCTCTGGACCGGAGACCTCCCCCGGGCCGAGCGCCTGGCCGCCCGCCTGCGCTACGGCACCGTCACCATCAACAACCACGCGATCACCGGCGCGATGCCCGAGCTCCCCTGGAGCGGAACCCGCCAGAGCGGGTTCGGCGTCGCCAACTCGTCCCTGGCGCTCTCGACCTTCGTGCGTCCCCAGACCCTGTTGGTCGACGGCGCCCGGGCGCCGGACGTCTTCTGGTTGCCCTACGACGCGGGGTTACGCGAGCTGGGCGAGCTCCTGGCCGACGCCCAGCTCGGCCGGCTGCTCGGCGCCTGGCGGCTGCCGCTCTTGTTTCGGGAGCGCACCGCCCACATCCGCCGCTTCTTCCGCGCCGGCTGAGGCAGGAGGGCCCCCGCCCCCCGCGGTTCGCGATGCAGCGGGGAAGGGGCAGCGCCCGCCGGGTCAGCCGCCGTCGTCCTCTTCGTCGTCTTCGTCCTGGGCCGGCGGCTCCTCGACCCCCGGCGCGTTTCCGACCGGCGCGGGACCGCCCAGGTTGCCCGGAGGGTCGATGGCCCGGCCGTCCCCGCGGCTCGGGTTGGGATCGTCGCCCACGTTCGGGGCGTTCCCCCGGGGCGAGCGGGTGACGTCCGGGGGCGGGGTGCGACCCGAGCCCTCCGCCGTGGTCTGACATCGCTGGTCGACGTCACCGCTTTCCGCCTGGCAGCCCGGAGGAGCGCCCGGTGGTGGCTGGAGCCCCCGGAGCCCTTCTTTCCCGCCGCCGCAGCCCATCAGGGCGAGCAGCCCGGCGAGACAGATCCATCGCATGCCCTCGAACATCGCCGTGTCCCTCATCGTCGTCATCCCGGTCGTCGCCGTCTTCCCGGCCGCCCTCGACGCCGCCGCGGTTGCCAGCCTCAGAGTCAGCACGAAATGGCCCTTGTCCAGGGCGGGGGCTCAGGCCAGCCGGTTCGCGATGCGCTCCGCCGCACGGGTCGCCAGCGCCATGATCGTGATCTGGCTGTTGACCCCCAGGGGACCCCGGACGACGCTTCCATCGACCAGAAAGAGCCCGGGGACGTCGTGGGTCTCGTGGTTCAGGTCGACCACGCCGTCGGCGGGGCTTCGGCTCATCTGACAGGTGCCCAGGGGGTGGTAGCTGGTCAGCAGGAAGTCCCCGGCCCGGGGGCGGTGCTGGCGGAAGCGCTCGAAGTCGTCCCGGTCCTCGATGGTGGTGAAACCTTTGAGGGAGGCGAGGAGCCGCTTCGCGCCGGCGGCGAGGAGCATCTCCCCCACCCGAACCATCCCCTGGTGGAGCTTGGCGACGTCGGCGGGCTGCAGGTTGTAGGTGATCGCCGGGGTTCCCCCGACGTCGCCCCAGACCCGACCGTTTCGGGCGGCGTCGGCGATCAGCACGCCGAAGGACGCCGTGTGGTCGTAGTCGTCCATGATCCGCATGAGCCGTCGGCCGGTGACCGGGAACATCAGGGAGGCGACGTTGAAGTCCGCCTGGGCCGCGCTCACCAGGATGCCGTCCGGGATGAACTCCTTCAGATGCCAGCCCTGGGGGATGTGGTGGGGGCCGTTGATCGGCTCGTCGAAGACCCCGTGCATTCCGCCGCTCGGATGCAGGGTGAGGTTCCGGCCGACCTGCCCACTCGATAGGGCCAGCCCCTGCTTCTGCAGGAAGAGGGGCGTCGGGATCGTTCCGCCGGCGAAGACGACCACCGGCGCGCGGACCCGGATGCGCTTCCCCGACCGGGTGCTCTCCCCGGCGACGCCGACGGCCCGGCCGCCTTCGAGGAGGACCTCCGTCACCCGGAGCCCGGTGATCCCCAGGGCGCCCTGCTCGAGGGCTGGAGGCAGGTAGGACAGGTTGGTGCTGCGGCGGGCGTCCGTCGGGCAGCCGAAGTCGCAGAAGCCCGTGCCCTCGCAGCCCGGGGCGTTCCGCAGGATCGGTCCGTGGGCCCAGCCCATCGCCTCGCATCCCCGTTCGACCACGTCGGCGATGGGTCCGACCCATTTCCGCTCCGCCGGTTCGACACCCAGGGTGCGCTCGACCTTGTCGAAGTAGGGCGCCATGCGGCTCGGCCGGAAGTCGTCGCTCCCGAGCTCCCGACACCAGCGTTCCAGCACCCATTCCGGCGTCCGGAAGCTGGTGCCCGTATTGATCGCCGTCGACCCGCCGACCATCCGCCCGACCATCACCGGCATCGGTGCGTTGCCGATGCTGAAGGCACCCCGGTAGAAGCGCTGGTGGGCGTCGATGGCGCTTCCCTTGAAGGCGTCCCGGCGGTGGTGGTCCCCCTCTTCGACGAAGCAGACGGCGAAGCCCGCGTCGGCGAGCTCCTTCCCGACCACCGCGCCCCCGGCACCGGTGCCGACGACGACGACCTCCGCCTCGACGTCTTCTCCGGGGGAGAGCTCCAGGTGCTCCGCGTCCACCAGCTGCTCGAGCCAGCGGGGCTGCTCGAGCTGGGTGGTGAGATGGAACTTCCGGCCGAGCCCCTCGTAGACCGGGCCCCGGTCGAAGTGGGCGAGCTTGTAGACCAGGGCGACCACGTAGAGCGGCGTGGCCAGCAGCGGGTCGTCCTCCCAGGCGGTCAGCAGGCGGTCCTGGCGTTCCGCGCTCAGCCGATGGAAGGGCCGGCCGGTCGCCAGCACGGCGGCGGCGTCCAGGGTGCGCTGGGCCGCCCGGAAGGCGGCGATCACCCGGGGGGACAGATGGCCCAGCATGCCCTCGACGGCGGCGACGGTGGCCTCGTCCGCGGGGGCCACCTTGCCGCTGCCGGGAAGCAGGGCTTCCGCCATCGCCAGGGCGCTTCGGAGAGCGCCCCGGGACATGGGAGGCGCCTCCGTGGACAGGCGCAGGGTCTCGACGGTCACGGGCGGGCGGGATACCTAGCGGCCGGGCCCTGGGCACGCGCTTCCCGGGGGGGCTGTGAGCCCTGTCACGGGGGCCAGGGGGCCGAGGCGCGGGGACCGCCACCCGAGCCACCGGTGCTCGGATGGGGGTGTCGACGGGCCGAGATGCCCGGGCGCTCCGTTGTCTGGTTCGTACTACGGCCCGGGTTCTTCCTTACGATTCCAGCGGTTTGAGTAAGTCCTTTGCCCGTTTTCGGGCAACGGTGATCCCTCTCGGGTCGTCGCCGGGCTCCCGCGTCGACCCACCTCGACACCCCCGGGGGGCTGTCGCTGTAGGTGGCCCACTGGGGTACCTTGCGCGACCTGTTCTCCCGTCCAGGACGCCTCCGCCATCGAAGCCCGCACTCCCCATGTCGACGCCCGAGCCCACGCCTCCGAAGGGGCAGCCGCGCGCGGCCCCTCCCCGGCCCTTCTCGGAAGAGCCGGAGGCGGCCCGGCTCGCGCGCTACGGGCGTTGCGTGGATGCGGCCCGGCTCGTGCTCTGGGAGGTCGACCGGGTTCCCCCGGAACGCTGGCCGGGCCGGGAGGAACGCGTCTACGTCTCCCGACCCCTCGCCGATGCCCTCGGCATTCCGGAACGGGAGCTGCCGTCCAAGGGCTCGGACCTGCTCGGGCGCATCCACCCCGATGACCGGGAGCGCTGGCTCGGATCCCTCGGCCGAGCCCTCGAGCACGCCG
>DAPKRP010000253.1:0-1752 GCA_031800515.1 Polyangiaceae bacterium LLY-WYZ-14_1
GCACCGAGGCCACCTCGCCGAAGGGGACGCCGGTCTGGGCCATGCCGAAGGGCCCCGGATTCATCCCGACGAAGAGCACCTCCTTCGGACCGGCGCCGTACCGGTCGAGGTAGGTCTCGTGGTTGTCTCGGGCGTAGACCAGCGGGTTGTAGACGTGGGTGACCGGCGGGGCGAAGGACAGGGCGTCGACGGCGACGGCGAGGCGGCGGCTCGCCTCGACGAGGGGGGATCGGCTCCGGGGAGATCGTTCGCCGGCCATGGACGTCGAAGCGGATACCATGGCTAGCACCCCTGCTCGGAAGTTCGGTTCGGGTTTGCGCCGGTCCCGAACGCCGGTCGGCGTCGGCGCGGTGTCCATCGCGCTCTTCAGCGCGGCCGTCGGGCTGGCGGGGGTCGCGGTAGGTCGGGGGGCCAACGGGGATGGGCTCGACGCCCCGGGCGCCCCCGGTCCCTTCGGCCCGACGAACCTTCGGACCCGCGGCGGCGACGCGTCCGACGACCTCACCCCGGCGGATCTCGCCGACGTGGGGGCCTGCGCCGCCTGCCATGCCGACGCCGTGACCCAGTGGCGGGAGAGCGCCCACGCCCAGGCCTCCTTCGGGAACCCCTTCTACCGGGCCTCCGTCGAGGACTTCGCCCGGCGCCAGCCGCCGGACCGGGCGCGCTTCTGCGGGGGCTGCCACGACCCCGTGCTCGTCGTCGCCGGTCTTCTCGCCGGGGCCGACGGCCCGGCGGGGGTGGCACCGGAGGACCCGCTGGCGCAGGTCGGGGTCCCCTGCCTCGTCTGCCACGGCGCCCGGGCGCCGGGCCCCGACGGGAACGCCTCGTTCACCATCGACCTCTCTCCGGTGCCCCTGCCGACGCCGGGGGATGCGGCGAGCCTCGCCGCCCACGTCGCCCGGCTGCGGCCCGACGGGATCGCCCGGGGGGCGCTCTGTGGGAGCTGCCACCGGTCCCACCTCGGCCCGGCGGTGGGGGTCCCGACCCACCTGCCCGGCATCGACGACCTGGGAGCCTGGTCCCGCTCCCCCTGGTCCGGCAGCACCGGCGAGGACCCGACCCTGGACCACCCCCGCCAGAGCTGCGGGAGCTGCCACCAGCCGGCGGTGGCCGCGCCCCACGGGGACCAGGCAGCGGAGGCCGGGCGCATCCGGAGCCATCGGTTCCCGGGCGCCCAGACCGAGCTCGCCGCCGGCGACGAGGCCCAGGCACAGGCGGTCGCCGGGATGCTGCGGGGCGCGGTGCGGGTGGTGGTCGCCGGTGCCCGGGTCGAGGCGGTGGCGTCCGGGGGGTCGGGCGCGGAGGAGGCCTTCCGGGACCCCCGTCGGGTGCTCCCCCGGCCCGGCTCGGAGCTGGTCGTCGACGTCGTCGTCGAGAACGTCGGCGCGGGGCACGCGTTCCCCGGTGGCACCCGGGACCTCCAGGGGGCCACGGTGGTGCTCGAGGTCGCCGACGGCGACGGCCTCCTCCTGGCCACCAGCGAAGCGGACCCGCACCGCCTTCGGTCCACCGTCGTGGACGCGGACGGCCGCCCGGAACGGCTCCACCGGGTGGATCGCTTCCGGGCCGGAGTCGCCGACACGACGGTGCCCGCGGCCGGCGTCCGGGCGGTGCGGCACCGCCTGGCCGTGCCCGCCGGGGTCGCCCTTCCCCTCCGCCTGCGCGCCCGGGTCGTCCACCGGCGGCACGCCGAGCCCTTCCGCGCCTTCGTCTGCGCGGCGGAGGGGACCGAGCGGGGGCGGCGGTTCCGGC
>DAPKRP010000254.1:0-6275 GCA_031800515.1 Polyangiaceae bacterium LLY-WYZ-14_1
GATCTTCGGCACCCCCCAATACATGGCCCCGGAACGGGTCAAGAGCATCGACGCCGGGGCGGCGGCGGACCTCTATGCCCTGGGATGCATCCTCTTCGAGATGCTGGTCGGGCGGCTCCCCTTCGTCTCTCCGGACATGACCGGCTTCCTGGTGCAGCACCTGCAATCGAAGCCGCCCCGGCCGAGCGATCTCGCCACCGGGGTCCCCCGCCGGCTCGAGGACCTGATCCTGTCCCTTCTGGAGAAGCTTCCGGAGGACCGGCCGGTGGATGCCCACCAAGTGGTGAAGGCCCTGGGGGCCCTGGTGCCGAAGAACGACCGGGACAGCCTCCCGCCGAGCCGGACGACCACCGGGGCGCACCAGGTCGCCCCGACCCTGCCGCCGACCACGCTCGAGCGCTGGAAGCGTCGGGCGGCGCTCTTCGAAAAGATGCTGGCCACGGCCTTTCCGAACGACTCGGCCCCGGCGCCGATGGTCAAGGGGGTCGGGGAGATCCGCGGGTACGTCTCTCGGATCGCGGAGCTTCGGGACAGCTCCCTCGAGGCGCAGCGCCGCCTCGAGCTCCGGGAGGCGGCCATTCGGGAAAAGCGGGAGCGCCTGGGCCACGCGGTGCACACCCTGGCCCAGGACCTCAGCCAGGCTCGGGAAGCCGCCCGGGCGGCGAGCAAGGAGGTCGAGCCCTACCTCGTCGACGAGCGGGAAGCGGAGACCAACTACCGCCTGGCCCACGCCGCCTTCGATCGGGCGGGGGGCTACGACGGTCCCCTCGAGTCCCCGGACGCGGCCCTGGCGGAACGGCTCCGGGCGCTCGCCGAGACCCTGGACCGCTGGCAGCTCGCCCGGGAGACCGGCGACCGGGCCCGCCGCTGGGCCGAAGCCCGGGAGCGGGAGGTCGCCGACCTCGATTTCCAGCTCGCCGCCCTGCGGCAGCAGCTCGACCGCGCCGAAGCGGAGGCGGACACCGGTCGCGGCGAAGAACAGGATCAGCTCGAGACCCAGGGCCGGGAGATCGAAAAGCTCGAGTCCGCCGCCCTCCGCCTCGCTACTTTTTTGGCGGAAGCGCTACGCCCCCGGCCGGAGCTGCGCAGCCTGTTCCAGGAGCTCGAAGCCTGATCGCTCGAGCGCTCGCGGGACCGCCGGGGTCAGCCGGCGCGCAGGAGTAGGGCGGAGCGGCGGGGCCGTTCCAGCAGGGTCAGCCCCCGGGCGTCCAGGGGGGCGAGGCCGACCTCGGGAAAGGCGGCGGTGTCGAGCACCGGAGTCCAACGGCCCTCCGGGGTCGCCGGAAGGGGGAAGGGGAGCGCCGCGTCCTCGTCGGCCAGGTTGACCGCTAGGGCGTAGGTCGGGCCCGGGGAATCCGGGGGGGTGAAGCGCGCGAGGAAGGCCGGTGGCGTCTCGGAGACGGCGGTCTCGACCACGGCGTCGAAGAGGGGGAGGCGGCGGCGGACGCCGAGCAGCGCTTCGTAGAGGGCCTCGAGCCGGGCGTGGGCTGGATCGTCTCGCTTCCCCCGGTCGATGCGGGAGCCCTCGAAGGTCTCCTCCGCCTGCGGGTCCGGCGGGCTGCCCTGCCAGAGGAACTCGGCGAACTCCGCCGCCCGGCCTTTCCGGACCGCCTCGACGAGCGCCGGGTCCCCGTGGCTGACGAAGTACTGGAACGGCGACGTCTCCCCCCATTCCTCGCCCATGAACAGGAGGGGCAGCTGGGGCGACAGCAGCACCACCGCCGCCGCCATCGCCGCCGTGTCGAGGTCCGTCAGGGCAGCCAGGCGCTCGCCCTGCATCCGGTTCCCCACCTGGTCGTGGTTCTGGGAGCAGACGACGAAGCGGGCGGGCCCGGCGCCGTCCGGGGAACGACCGTGGCGCCGACCGCGGAAGGCGGACCGGCGGCCCGCGTAGGCGAAGCCGGTCCGGTAGGCCCGGGCGAGGTCTTCGATGCGTCCGTAATCCATGTAATAGCCGGTGCGCTCCCCGGTGACCGCGGCGTGGAGGGCGTGGTGCAGGTCGTCCGCCCAGATCCCGTCGAGGCCGACCCCGCCCGACGAGCCGGGAAGCACCAGGCGCGTGTCGTTCGTGTCCGTCTCCCCGATCAGGTGGACCCGGCGGCCGAGGCGTTCCCCGAGGTCCCGAACCTCGTCGGCGAGCTGTTCGAGGAACGGGTAGGTCGACCGGTCGAAGATCGTCTGGATCGCATCGAGGCGTAGGCCGTCGATGTGGTAGCGGCCGATGAGCTCGAGGGCGTGATCGATGAAGTAGCGCCGCACCTCGTCGGAGCCCGGCCCGTCGAAGTTCAGGGCGGCACCCCAGGGGGTGGCGTAGGCCTCGGTGAAGTAGGGGCCGAAGCGGCTGAGGTACGCCCCCTCTGGTCCGAGGTGGTTGTAGACGACGTCGGCGAAGACTCCCAAGCCCGCCCCATGGGCGGCGTCCACCAGACGCTGGAGCCCGGCGGGTCCCCCGTAGGCGGGATGCACGGCGAAGGGCTGGACCCCGTCGTAGCCCCAGTTCCGGGAACCGGGGAACTGCGTCACGGGCATGATCTCGAGGGCCGTCACCCCGAGCCGGGCAAGCCGGGGGAGCTCCGGGATCACCGCGTCGAAGGTTCCCTCCGGCGTGAAGGTGCCTACGTGAAGCTCGTAGAAGACCAGGTCCTGCCGGCGCGGACCGGTCCAACCCGGGTCGCTCCACCCGAAGGTCAGGTCGACGACGGCGCTGGGCCCGTGGACGCCTTCCGGTAGCCCCCGGGAGGCGGGATCCGGAAGGTCGGCGCTTCCGGCACCATCTTCGAGTCGCAGCAGGTATCGGGTGCCCGCCGGCGCATCGTCGACGTCGAGCTGGCGGATGCCCCGCTCGTCGGCGGGCCCGAAGGCCACCACCCGCTCCTGATCCGTCGAAGGGCGCAGCACCAGTGCGATGGACCGGTCCTCCGGGAACCAGACCCGGAAGCGGGTGCGCCCGTCGTCCATCAGCCGTGCCCCCGGAGGCTCGGGCAGGGTCGTCAGGGCGCGTTCGGTGGCATCGGTCTCCGGGGCGGCGGTCATCCCTGATCGAGTAGCCCTCGTTCCGATGGCTGCAATGCCGCCCTGCAGCTTCCGGGGACTCGTCACTGGAGCGTTGCGTGTCTAGACGCTCATGGATGGACGGGGTCGGAACTCGACAACCTTCGGACCGAGTTGGAGGGAACAGACGGGAGGCTCACCCAGATCGTACCCCTCCATCGGACTTGGGATGGGGGACCCGCGCCGAAGAGGCGCATCCCCGATTCTGCTAAGACGGCGCGGCTACCGATGGAACTGCTCGCCACCTACCGACTGCAGCTGCGCAACGGCATGGACTTCGACGGGGTCGCGGAGCTGGTGCCGTATCTCAGCGAGCTCGGCGTCACCCACGTCTACCTATCGCCCCATCTGACCGCCGCGCCGGGGAGCACCCACGGATACGACGTGATCGACCACCGGCAGGTCGACGAAGCCCTCGGCGGCCAGGCCGCCTACGAGCGGCTTCGGGACGTGCTTCGGGCGCACGGCATGGGGCAGGTGATCGACATCGTTCCCAACCACATGTCCATCGCCACCCGGGACAACGCCTGGTGGTGGGATGTCCTGGAAAACGGTCCCGCGAGCCGTTTCGCTCGATACTTCGACGTCGACTGGGCCCACGCGCCCAGGCTCTCGTCCGAGGATCGGTTGTTGATGCCGATCCTCGGCGACCACTACGGCCGCGTCCTCGAAGAGGGCCACGCGCGCCTCGCCCGGGAAGACGGCGTGCGCTTTCTCGTCCGGGTCTACACGGACCATTTCCTGCCCCTGGCCCCGGAATCCCTCGCCGGCGTGTTCGCCCGGGCGGCCCGCCGCGCCCGGTCCGACGAGCTCGCCTTCCTGGCGGATGGCTTCGGAGCCCTGCCCCGGCCCGACCTGGACGACCGGGAGCTCTGCGCCAAGCGGCACCGGGACAAGACCGTCCTCTACGGCATGCTGGACCGCTTGCTCGCCCGGGAGCCGCCGGTGGCGGAAGCGATCGATGCCGAGCTCGCCGCCGTCAATCAGGACGTCGACGCCCTGGATCGGCTCCTCGACGCGCAGCACTACCGGCTCGCCTGGTGGCGGTCCGCGCGCTTCGACCTGGACTACCGGCGATTCTTCGACATCGATTCCCTCGCCGCGCTGCGGCAGGCGGAGCCGGAGGTCTTCGACGAGACCCATCGCTTCGTCCTGTCTCTCGCGGAGGACGGCTGGGTCGACGGCATCCGGGTCGACCACCCGGACGGTCTCTACGACCCGAAGGCGTACTTCCGCCAGCTTCGGGACGCGGCCCCGGGCACCTGGATCGTCGCCGAGAAGATCCTGGTCGGGGAAGAGACGCTTCCCGACGACTGGCCGATCGATGGGACGACGGGCTACGACTTCCTCGCCGCCGTCGGCGGCCTCTTCACCGACCCCGCCGGGGCGGCGGAGATCGAGGCTCACTTCCTCGAGCTGACCGGCGAGACGGTCGACTTCGCCACCCGGGTGGTAGATCTCAAACGTCGCGTCCTCGACGAGCTCCTCGGTGCGGATCTCAGCCGCCTGACCGGACAGCTGCTCCGGGTCTGCGAGTCCCGGCGCCGGCACCGGGACTACACCCGGCCGGGACTACGGGAGATCCTGGCGGCCCTGGTCAGCCTGTTTCCGATCTACCGCACCTACGTGCGGGCGGGGCACGAGCCCGTCTCGCCCCGGGATGCCGCGTTTCTCGACCGGGTCTTCGCCCGGCTTCGGGAGGAGCGCCTGGACCTCGACCCGGAGCTCGCCGACTTCATCCGTGGTCTTCTGTCCGGGGCGGTGCCCGGCCCGATGGAAGCGGATTTCGTGGCGCGCTTTCAGCAGCTGACCGGACCTGCGATGGCCAAGGGCGTCGAGGACACCGCCTTCTACATCCACACGCCCCTCCTGTCGGCGAACGAGGTCGGCGCCGAGCCTTCCCACCCGTCCCTCGGCGTCGACGGCTTTCACGAGCGGATGGGCCGGGCGGCCCGGCGCTGGCCCCGGAGCATGCTCGCCGGGTCCACCCACGACACCAAGCGCAGCGAAGACGTCCGGATGCGGATCGGGCTCCTCGCGGAGGACCCGGCGGGCTGGCGGCGTCTGGTCGACCAGCTTCGGGAGGCCGCGGCGCCGCATCGACGGGGCGAGCTGCCGGATCCCCAGGCGGAGCTCTACATCTACCAGACCCTGGTCGGGGTCCATCCCCTCGACGACCCGGGTCGTCTCGCCGGGCATCTGGAAAAGGCGATGCGGGAGGCGAAGCGGCACACCAGCTGGGTGCAGCAAAACGCCGCCTACGAGGCCGCGGTCATCGGCTTTGCCCGGGATTGCCTGGACGACCCGGGGTTCCGGAGCGTCCTGGACGGATTCCTCGAGGGCCACCGGCCCGCCGCCCGGGCGGCATCCCTGGCGCAGCTCGTCCTCCGGCTCACGGCACCGGGCATTCCGGACATCTACCAGGGAACCGAGCTCTGGGCCGAGAGCCTGACGGATCCGGACAACCGGCGGCCCGTGGACTTCGCCGCCCGCCGGGCCCTCCTCGACGAGCTGCGGGCGCGGGGCGAGGATGCCGGTCCCCCGCTGCCCTATGCCGACGACCCGGCGGGAAGGACGAAGCTCTTCGCGGCCTTCCGGCTTCTGCAGGCCCGACGGGCCCACCCGGACTGCCTCGGGCCGAGCGGCGGCTACGAGCCCCTGGCGGTCGATGGGCCCGACGCCGACCGGGTGGTGGCCTATGCCCGAACCGGCCAGGCCGGCCGCCGGGTCGTCGTCGTGGCCCCCCGCCGCTTTCGGGTGCTCCGGGAGCGTGCCCTCGAGGCGTCGGTGACCGTCCCCGAAGGGGCTCCCCTGCGCAGCGTCCTCGGCGGAGGGGCGTCGCTGCCGGGGGCCGGTCTCATCCCGGTCGGGGAGCCCCTCGGTCGATTCCCGGGAATGGTCCTGGTGCCGGACTGAGCGTGTCGAGGATCCCCCGGCTGCCTTCGGGGTGCCGGGGACGCCTTGCGCGGGTCCGGCCCCGGCGGGAGGGTGCGGCATGACCCGCCCCACCGACGATGCGAAGGCCGCCCCGGCCGACGAAGGGCACGCCGCCTCGAAGCGCCGCCTGGACACCCTGGCCATCCACGCGGGGCAGGCCCCGGACCCCCGGACCGGGGCGGTCATGCCGCCCATCGTCCTCGCCTCGACCTTCGCCCAGGAAAGCCCGGGGCGTCACCAGGGCTTCGAGTACGCCCGCACGGACAACCCGACCCGCCGCACCTACG
>DAPKRP010000255.1:0-1624 GCA_031800515.1 Polyangiaceae bacterium LLY-WYZ-14_1
CCCACCCGACCAACGTCACACGGAGCATTCCCCCATGAGCACGGAAACCGTCGAGAGGATCCTCGCGAATTATGCCGGCGAGCCGCCCGGCGTCATCGGCAATCTTCGCCGCCTGCTGAATCACGGCGCTCTGGGCGGTACGGGCAAGATGGTCATCCTTCCCGTCGACCAGGGCTTCGAGCACGGGCCCGCCCGGAGCTTCGCGCCAAACCCGGCGGGCTATGACCCGGGCTACCATCCGAGCCTCGCAGTCGAGACCGGATGCAACGCCTACGCGGCGCCTCTCGGTTTCGTGAGCGCCATCGCCTCCGAGTACGCCGGGGACCTTCCCCTCATCCTGAAGCTCAACAACTCGGACACCGTCGGCGGGCCCGACGAGCCCATCTCCGCGCTGACCTCCAGCGTGGAGGACGCGGCGCGCCTCGGCTGCTCCGCCATCGGCTTCACCATCTATCCGGGGAGCCAGGCGCGGAACGACATGTACGTGCAGATTCGCGACCTCATCGCGACCGCCCGGAACTACGGCATGCCGTCCATCGTCTGGGCCTACCCCCGGGGGGCGGGCATCGCCAAGGAGCACGAGCAGGCGGTCGACGTCGTCGCCTACTCCTGCCAGATCGCCTGCCAGCTCGGCGCCCACGTGGTGAAGGTGAAGCCGCCGAAGGATGGCATCGGCATCGAAGCGGCCCGGCCGAGCTACGAGAACATCCCGACCGGAACCCTGGCGGAGCGGGTTCGCCATGTCGTCCAGTCGGGGTTCGATGGCCGCCGGATCGTCATCTTCAGCGGCGGTGCCTCGAAGGGCTACGACGATGTCGTCGAGGAGGTGCGCCAGATCAAGGACGGCGGCGCCTTCGGGTCCATCGTCGGTCGGAACGCCTTCCAGCGGGAACGCGGGGAAGCGGTCCGGCTGCTGAAGGACATCATCGACATCTACAAGGGCTGAGCCGGCGTGTCGGGGAACCCCATCGGACGCCTCGCCAGGGTTGCCCCGACCCGTTCCCCCCGGGCTGCCCGCACCCTGGTCACGCTGGCGCTGGCCGGCGTCACCCTAGGCCTCCACGGGATGGTCGGGGCGGCCCCGGCGGTGGCCTGCTCGTGCATGCAGCCCCCGCCGCCGCAGGAGGCGCTCGCCCAGAGCGACCATGTTTTCGAGGGCCTGGTCCACGCCGTCGACGGGCCTGGGGCAGCTGGAGGTGACGCCTCCTCCGAGGGCGGCGCCGGGGCCGATGGCTCTTCTGGGCCGGACGGTGCCCTGCCGGCGCCGGGCGGAAGCCGGGTCCGGGTGACCTTCGAGGTCGTCCGTACCTGGAAGGGGGCGGACGCGGAACGCTTCGAGGTGCGCACGGCCGACAACTCCGCCGCCTGCGGTTATCCCTTCGAGCCCGGGGAGACCTACCTGGTCTACGCGGACGATGGAGACGACGGCGCGCCGACCACCGGGCTCTGCAGCCGCACCCGTCCCGTCGAAGCGGCGGAGCAGGACCTGGACGTGCTCGGAGCCGGCGTCGTGCCCGTCGACATCGAAGGCGAGGGCGCCGGGGATCCCAGCCAGGCAGCAGGCGCCGACGAAGGCGCCGAGTCGTCCTCCGGTGGCCCCTCGCCGCGGGCGGAAGGCTCCCCC
>DAPKRP010000256.1:0-7770 GCA_031800515.1 Polyangiaceae bacterium LLY-WYZ-14_1
TACTTCTGGACCTGTTGGAAGCTGGGGCTCTCCGCGAGGGCGACGAGGGCGTCCCGGAGGGAACCGCCTTCGGCGAGGACCCCGCGGACGGCCTCGAGCATGCAGCCGTCGGCCCGCAGGTTCTCCCGCCGGCCGAGGGCATGGCGGGTGAGCTGGCGGGCGACGCAGGCGGCGACCTTCGGGCTTTCCGCCAGGGACTCGGAGAGCTCGACCCCGCCGGAGATGGGCACCGGGTCGCCACGACCTTCGAGCCGCACCTCGACGGAGGTGTCGACGGGGAAGGCGTTCAGGAGGGCACCGTCTTCCCCGTAGACCGCTTCTTCCGTCCGCACCCGGCCGAGCCCATCGAACCCTTCGAAGGCGAAGCCCAGGGGATTGATCGCCTGGTGGCAGTTGTTGCAGACGGAACCTTCTTGCTCGGTCAGAGCGGCGACCTTTTCCCGGGTCGTGCGGGAGCCGTCATTCTCCGGAAGCTCGATGTCGTCCATGTTCTCTGGGAGCTCGACCTCGTCGCAGAGCACCCGGGTGAGGACACGAACCCCCCGGAGGATCGGCCGGGTGGTGGCCTGGTCGTTCGCGAGGACCGCCGCCCGGGTCAGCAGCCCGGCGCGTTCCTCCGCCGGTAGCATCACCGGGGGCTCCCCTTCGGACCAGACGGGCACTCCCCCGTAGAGCGACGCCACCGCCTCGCTCTCGACGAAGGACGCCCGGCTGAGGAACAGGTCGGAGACCCCGCCATCGCTCACGTAGACGTGGCGGGTGAAGGCGAGGAGCTCGGCCAGCACCTCATCCCGGAGGCGGGCATCCGGCAGGTCATCACCGGCGTAGGCGCGGAAGTCGGCGCGGCCGACGGCGCTGTCGAGCTCCGGGACCCGGTGCAGGGTCAGCCAGTCCTCGAAGAACCCGGCCATCGCCCGCTCCGCCCGGGGGTCGGCCAGCATGCGAACCACCTGGGCCCGATACCCCTCCTGATCGTCGAGCTCGCCGGAGCGGGCAGCGGCCAGGAGCGCGCCGTCCGGCGTCGAGCGCCAGAAGGTGAGGGCCAGGCGGGTCGCCAGCTCGTAGCTGGTCAGTCGGTAGGCGTCCCCGCTTCCGGCGACGGGCTCGTCCCCGAGCTCGATCTGGTAGACGAAGGGCGGGGCCATCAGCATGGCGGTCGTCGTCAGCCGAACCCGGTCGACGGCGTCCATCGCCGCCGGGTCGATGGGGTCGACGTAGAGGGCGACCTCGTCGTCGGTCAGGGGCCGGCGGAAGGCGAGCTCACCGAAATCCCGCACCCACGCCTCGAGGCAGGCGTCGTCGTTGCCCCGGTCCCCATCCGCGGCGCAGTCGCCGACCGTCGACCGGAGCCGGTCGAGATCGCTGGTGAGGGCGTCGGCCAACCGGAGGGCGACGGCATAGCCGCCGTCGACGTGCGCCTGGCTGACCTCCTGGCTCATCCGACGGTAGTCCAGGGCCTCCGTCGCGAGGTCGGGGGGAACCTGGTCGCTGGCGAGCTCGACCTCCCGGGGAACCCAACTCCGGGTGCCCGGGTCGAGCTCGGCGAAGATGTCCTCGAGGGCGTTCTCGAGCTCGACGCGGGTGAGGCGGCGAAGCTGGTCCGGGCCCGCGGTCGTCCCGGGGTCGCATTCGAAGGCCTCCGGGGAGACGACGGGCGCCTCGGAGGGATCGCCATCGGCGCCGCCATTCCCGGAGCCGCCCCCCGTACCCGGTAGGAAGCCGATCTCGCCCTGGCAGGCGACGATGTAGAGGGGCAGGAGGAAGGCAACCACCCGACCGGCGCCGTCCCGACACCGGCCTACCGCAGCCCTGCACGCACGCGTCTGCATATGGGGCTCGTAACGTTCGAAAATCGGGCCAGCGGAGCCCCGGCCCCCGAGGAGTCGTCCATTCGGTTCGGGACGCCACGGACCGTTCGGTTGGTCCCCGGGCCGCAGGCGGCCTATCCGGCGAAGGGGATCAGCGCCCGCAGGGTTCGCGCGCGCTCCCGGGCCAGGGGTACTCGGTGGGCGTCGTCCCGGTCCAGGACGAGCTCGAAGGTGCCCGCGCCGGAGGGTTCGATCGCCCGAATCGCGGAAAGCTTGACGATCGCGCCACGGTGGCAGCGGAAGAATCCTTCCGGCAGCCGCTTTTCCACCGCAGCCAGGGTGAAGTCGAGGGCGAAGCGATCGTCGCGGGTGACCGCCCAGACGAACTCGTCCCGCACCTCGAAGCAGAGCACGTCGGCGAGGTCGACGACGACGAAGGCGCCGCGCCGGCGGACCGCGACGCGACGTAGGGGGCTCGAGTCGCCGCCGTCCTCCGCGACGGCATCGGCCTCGACGACGGGGCTCGTCGCCCCCGCTTCCGGCGCAGCACCCCTGGTCTCCCGCCCCCGAAGCGGGGTCTGGTCCGGGGAGGCCGGAGCATCGCCGGAGACCTCCGCCGCGCGACTCCGGACACGGGTCAAGGCGCGGCGCAGGCGCTCGAGGCGCACGGGCTTGAGCAGGTAGTCGGTGACCGATGCGTCGAAGGCTCGAAGGGCGCCCTCGTCGTAGGCGGAGACCACGACCACCGCCGTCTCCGGTCGTCGATGCCGGAGGCTCTCGGCGAAGGCCAGACCATCGGGCCCGGGCATCCGGAGGTCGACGAAGACCACGTCCGGCTGATGTTCGGCGACGGCGGCCAAGGCGGAGTTGGTGTCCGCCGCCTCCCCGACCACCTCGACGCCGTCGATCTCCCCGAGGAGAAAGGCGAGCTCGTCCCGGGCGAGGGGCTCATCGTCGACGACCAGGGCGCGAAGAGCCGCCGGCGGACAGGTGATGGGAGATCGGTCGGCGCTCCCCTCGGGCATCGACGCGGTGGGGCCCCGTCGGACGCTCACGACGCCGCCTCCCCGGTCGGATCCACCCGGAGGCTCGGCGGCGTGGTCGCCGTGGCCGAGGCCCCGGGGCCGACGGACCGAGGGGCGTCGGGAGCGAGCACGCCCGGCGGCGATTCCGAGGCGCCGACGCCCGTCTCCCCGATGGTCGTCCGATGCCGGACCTGCGCCGGGTCGTCCACCTCCTCGAGGGCGGCGGGGATCCGCAGGGTCGCCCGCATCCCCCAGCCGGTCGGCGACAGGCGGAGGGACGCCCGATCGCCGTAGCGACGGCGCAGCCGCTGGCGAAGGGTGTCCAACGCCACCCCGGTACCTTTTTCCCGGTGGCCACCGACCCGCGGCCCGCTGTGCCGGTCGACGACCTCGACGACGACCTGGTCCGCCTCGCCAGGAGCCCCGGGGGCGCTCGTCGCGGTGACCTCGACGCAGCCAGGCCCTCGATACGGCGTGACCCCGTGGCGCACGGCGTTCTCCACCAGAGGCTGGAGCATCAGGGCGGGTACGCGGATCTCGGCGACCGCCGGGTCCAGGTCGATCCGGGTGGTGAGGCGTTCCTCCCCGAGTCGGACGCGCTCGACGGCGAGGAAGGCCTGAGCATGGGCGGTCTCGTCCCGCAGGGTCGCGTCCTCCGGGTGGGAGAGCAGGTACCGGTAGAGGTCCGCGAGGTCCGAGACGAGCTCCCGGGCCTTGACCGGGTCCCGCCGGATCACCGCCCGAAGCGCCGTCAGGGCGTTGAACAGGAAGTGCGGCTCGAGCCGCCGCCGCAGGGCCTCGAGGGCCGCCGCGTCCGCCGCCGCCCGGGCCTCCCCGAGGGCGACCCCGGCGTGCTCCCGGGCGACCACCAGGCGGGCGACGACGACGAACAGGGTCACCCCGGCGGCGTTGACGAACATCTTGATCAGGTGGGCAGGCCAGGCGTGGAGATGGCGGGCCAGGTCGCCGGCCAGAAACAGGCCGCCGCCGACGATCACCATGTGAAACCCCTGGATGGCGACAGAGGTCACGAAGGCCCGCCAGCCGACGAACAGGAGGGGCCAGCGCTTGGCGACCAGGCCGGCGACGACGCCGTCGGTGACCGAGGCGGTGACCACCCAGATCGCGACGGAGGTCTCCTCGCCGCGGTAGGCGGAATAGGCGCCCCCGACCAGCCCGGCGAGGGCCCCCGACTTCCGGCCGCCGAGGAGCGCGGCGATGATCACGCCGATGGCCCGGACGTTCATCTGGGTGCCGAAGAGCTCGAGGCTGAGCATCGAGCCCCAGATGGCCAGGCCCAGACCGAGGAGCAGACCGGCGAGCTTGTCCCGGCGGGTGCCGATGCCGAGGATCCGGTTCCGCAGCGGCGGAAAGAGCACGGCGACGAGGGCGGCGGCGGCGAGAAGGGCCATCTTCTCGGCGAGCTCGATCACGACGACGACCGGCGACATGGGGCGGAAGGATGCCACGTCGACGACCGGCGCCGCCGCCGGCGGCCCTCGACCCACCCCGGGGGATGGGGTAGGTCCCGCCGGTGCCGCCGATCCGCGCCCCCGGGGAACAGGCCAAGGGGCTCGCCGCGGCGGTCACCGCCTACAGCCTCTGGGGCCTCTTCCCGGCCTACTGGAAGCTCCTGAGTCAGGTGCCGGCCTACGAGATGCTGGCCCATCGGATCGTCTGGTCCGCAGCCCTGCTCGTGGCCCTCGCCCTCGCCCGGGGCCGCCTCGGCGGGCTGGTCGCCGTTCTGCGGGACCGGCGCCGGCTCGCCGCGTTGGCGGCCTCCGCGTCCCTCATCACGGTGAACTTCTTCGTGTTCATCTGGGCGGTCACCCACGGCCGGGTCACGGAGGTGAGCCTCGGCTACTACATCAACCCGATCCTGAACGTGCTCCTCGGCTTCCTCGTGCTTCGGGAGCGGATGACCCGACTGCAGGCGGTCGCCGTCGCGCTGGCGACCCTCGGCGTGGTGAACCTCGCCGTGGCCCAAGGGGCCGCCCCCTGGGTGTCCCTGGCCCTGGCCTTCGCCTTCGGCCTCTACGGACTGGTTCGAAAGCTCGCCCCGGTGGAGGCCCAGACCGGGCTCTCGGTGGAGATGCTGCTGTTGACCGCTCCGGCTCTCACCTTCCTGGTGCTCTTCCGGGAGCCGGCGATGGGCGCCTTGACCACCGGCGGCCTCGGGCAGGGGATCCTGGTGCTGGCGTCGGGCCCGGTGACGGCGACCCCCCTCTTCCTCTTCGCCATGGGAGCGCGGCAACTGCCCCTCGGCGTGCTCGGCATGCTCCAGTATCTGGCGCCGACGCTGCAGCTCGCCCTGGCGGTGCTCGCCTATGGCGAGCCCTTCACCCCGGCCCACGGGCTGACCTTCGCCTGCAGCTGGATCGCGATGGTGCTCTACGTGCGGGAGGCCTGGCGTCTGGGCCGGGTGAACGCGGCGGCGCAACGCCATGGACGCCCGATCCCCCCGAGCCCGGGACCGCCGGGGCCGGGCGGGCCACCGGGCTCGAGCCCGGGGACCCCCTTTCCGGCTCAGTCGAAGGCCCTCGACCAGTCCCGCTCGTAGACCCGGTAGCTGGTCTCGACCATCCCAAGGGCCTCGTAGACGCGACGCGCCCGCCGGTTGTCTTCCTCGACCTATAGCCGAAGACCCTCCTCAGCCAGCCGACCGTTCAGCTCGGCGATGGTCCCCGCGTCTTCGAAGGTGGCTTCCCGCACGCGCATGGGCCCGTGATACACCGAGCCCGAGATGAGCGACGAACAGAACACGGGCGCCGCCGGCGCCGAGAGCTCCCTCCGGGGCAAGACGCTTTTCATCACCGGCGCGAGCCGTGGCATCGGCCTCGCGATCGCCCTCCGGGCGGCGAAGGACGGAGCCAACATCGCCATCGCCGCCAAGACGAAGGACCCTCACCCCCGGCTGCCGGGGACGATCTTCACCGCTGCCGAGGAGGTCGAGGCGGCCGGCGGCCGCGCCCTGCCCCTGGTGGTCGACGTCCGGGACGAGGCACAGGTGGTAGAGGCGGTCGACCGCACCGTCTCGACCTTCGGCGGCCTGGACATCCTGGTCAACAACGCCAGCGCCATCCAGCTCACCGGCACCCGGGAGACCGCGATGAAGCGCTTCGACCTGATGCATCAGGTGAACTTCCGCGGGACGTTTCTCTGCGGTCAGAAGTGCATCCCCCACCTGGAAAAGGCGGCCAACCCCCACATTCTCAACATCTCGCCGCCCCTCAACATCGAACGGCGTTGGTTCGCCCCGCACGTCGCCTACACGATGGCCAAATACGGGATGAGCTTCTGCGCGTATGCCTGGGCGGAGGAGCTCGCGCCGGTGGGGATCGCGGCCAACTGCCTGTGGCCCCGGACCGCCATCGCCACCGCCGCCGTGCAGAATCTGCTCGGCGGCGATGAATCGATGAAGCGGTGCCGGAAACCGGAGATCATGGCCGACGCCGCCCACGCCATGCTCCGCCGGCCGGCGAAGACCTACACCGGCCACTTCGCCATCGACGACGAGGTGCTCGCCGAGGAAGGCATCACCGATCTCGACCGCTACGCGATGACCCCGGACGCCGAGCTCATGCCGGATTTCTTCATCTAACGCCGAAGCCGGCGACCCGGCCCACCGGACCCCGGATTCACCGGACGCGCCGGCGCACCGTTGTTTCCGCGAGACGGCCCCTTCCCTGACGGCGCCGTCGGGAGGCCTGCTGGCATGCCGCGGACCAAGACGACGACGACGACCAACCACACCATCGCCTCTCGAAGGGACGGACCGATGGGCGCGCGGTCCGGGGGACCCGCCGGGCTCTGGCTCGCCCTCGGTCTCCTCGGCTGCGGGCAGCAGGCCTTGCCGCCGCCGAGCTATGCCGGCGACACGGCGGCGGAGCCCGCGGTGAGCAACCTGCCCTCCGCGGATGGGGTCGCCTTCACCGAGCAGATGCGTTTCGGCATGACCCTGGCGGAGGAGTCCCTGTCCCTGCCGGACCCCGCCCCTCCTCCCCGGCAGGAGATCGGCGTCCTCGAGCGATGGTCCTCGGAGAGCCTGCGTCCGTGGCTCGCCCGAAAGAGCCACACGGTGGAGGCGGCGCGGGAGACCCTCGACGATGCCGCGGAGGAAAACCACCGGCAGCGCATCGTCGCCGGGGCGGTGGTCGGGCTGCTCTACGAGGACGTGGGGCGAACCCTTCGAAGCGTCCCCCTCCCGGACGAGCTGGAAGACGATCCGGAGGCCGCCCAGCTCTTCCAGGACGTCCTCGACGGCCAGGCCGCCCCCTTCCTTCAGCACGCTCGCCGGGCCTACCGGGCCTGCGCCGAGAACGCGGTCCGGCCGAAGGACATGCGCCACTGGTCCCCCTTCTGCACGACCCGTGCGGACCGGCTGCCCCTGCCGGAGCCGGTGCTACCGCCGGGGGAGACGGAGGTCCAGGTCGTCGCCGACGGCCCGTGAGCGGCGAACGAGCCCCGGGTCAGGGGATCGCGCGGTCGAGGGCGTCGGCGACCTCCGGGGTGAGCTCGATCGCCCGGGGGGGCGGCTCCCGCTGGGTGTGTACCGGGTAGCGGACGACCACCACGCCGTCGAAGGCGGGGACGAGCAGCTCCTCGACGGCGGCCCGGAGGCAGGAGCGGAGGGCCTCCGTCATCTTCCCCTCGACCCGGGCGTCGAGCACCTCCCGGTCCTCGAGCCGGAACTCGAACACGGCCCGGACCGCGTAGTCGGCGCGCCCGGCCCGGTCCCGGCGGAAACAGCGGCGCGCCACCGGGACGACGCGCTGCCGGAGAAGCGACAGCACCGTCGCCGAAGGCACCCCCCGGCCGAGGGTCGGGTCCCGGGTGGAGGCCCGGGCCGCGTCGTCGTCTTCGTCTTCCGGCGGCGCCTCGCAGTCTTCCGCCAGGTCGACGGGGGCCCGGTCGGTGCTGACCCCGCTCGGTGTCCG
>DAPKRP010000257.1:0-1893 GCA_031800515.1 Polyangiaceae bacterium LLY-WYZ-14_1
CATCCCGGACCCGCCGCGCGCGCGGCCCTCCGCCCCTGGGCGGTGGGCCTCGCCCTGGTCGCCGTCGCCCTCCAGGGCCTCGGCTTCGCCGGGATGTTCTGGGTCGAAGACCCGCGCACCCGCGCCGCCCGGTATCTCGCCGCTCGGGTCGGGCCGGGAGATACCGTGGTCCTCGAGGCCCAGGGCGCGTACACCCCTCCGATGGACGACGACCGGGACGGGGTTGGCCGCGGCGACCTCGTCCTGCCCCCGGACCTCGAGGTGCGACGACTCTGGACCCGGTCCCCGGCCCGCCCGGAGGTGGTGGCGGCGCGGGTGCGCCGTGCCCTCGACGGTGCCGACTTCGTCGCCATCGGCGACCTGGCCGCCGCTCACGCCGCCCATCCGGATGCCTCCTCGGTCGCCCCGGTGGAGGCGGCCTTCTACCGATTGCTCCGAGCGGGCTGCCTCGGCTTCGAGCGGGTCGCCACCTTCCGCCCCCGGCCGGCCATCGCGGGCCTGCCGACGGACCTCCCCGGCGGGGAGATCCTGAGCACCGCCTTCGACCACATGGGGGTCGAGGTCTTCCGGCGCGTGCCCCATGCCGGGCCCCGGGCCCCGAAGGCCCGCTGCTCGGCGACCGGTCCCGGGGACCGCCTCCTCCTCCTCTCCCCGGAGGACTCGTGACCGACGGCGTCCGCGCCCCCGGGCTGGCCCCGCCCCTGCTCTTCGCCCTGGCCGCCGCCTGGGTCTTTCCCTACCAGCCGGAGCTCAACAACCCGAACGAGAACGTCCGCCTCTACATGACCGCGGCGCTGGTGGAAGAGGGCACCTACGCCATCGACGGCCCATGGCGGCGCTGGGGTTGGGTCAACGACGCCGCGCTTCATCACGGCAAGCGCTTCAGCGTGAAGGCCCCAGGGACGAGCCTCCTCGGCGTGCCGGGCTACTCCGCCTATCTCGCCCTCGCCGGGCTCGCCGATCGCCCCTTCGACCGGGCGGCAGCTCTCTGGGTCTGCCGGGTCTCGGCGAGCGCGCTGCCGATGCTCGTCTTCCTGATCTGGCTCGGGGGCTGGCTCTCCCGACGGGGGATGGGGGCCCTGGCCCGGGACGCCGTGGGCCTGTCCCTGGGCCTCGGATCCCTGTTGTTCGGGTACGCGCTTCTCTTCGTCTCCCACACGACGAGCGCCGTCTGCGCCTTCGCCGCCTTCGGGCTGCTCTGGGACCTCCGGGACCGGGTGCCCGGGGCGGGGGCGGCGACCGCCTTCGGCGCCGGGCTCCTGACCGCCGGGGTCACCTTCTTCGAGTACCCGGGGCTCGTCGTCTCCGTGGTCCTCGCCGCTTGGGCCCTCTCCCTCCTTCGCCGGCGACCCGGGGAGCTCGCCGCCTTCGTCGCCGGCGGCGTCCCACCGACCCTTCTCGTGATGCACTTTCAGTGGGTCGCCTTCGACAACCCGTTCTCGCCGGGGCATCTCCACGTCGAGAACCCGGCGTTCCGTGCGATCCACGAGACCGGTTTCTTCGGCGCGACGGGGCTCCACCCCGAGGCGGCCTGGGGGCTTCTGTTCGACCTGGACTTCGGCCTCTTTCCCCTGACCCCGACCTTCCTCCTCGCCCCCGTGGGCTTCGCGCTATCCCTCCGACGAAGCCACTCCCGCGGGCCCGCGCTGGTCGCCCTCGCCTGCACCCTCCTGACCTATCTGGCGATCTGCCTGATGGACCATTGGCGGGGGGGCTGGACCCTCGGACCTCGGTACCTTGCCCCCGTCGTCCCCTTCGTCGCCTGGGGGGCCGGGGTCGCCCTCGACCGCCTGGAAGACCGGCGGCCCCTCTTGGCCGCCGTCGTGGCCGTCGGCGGCGTCGGCGCCGCGCTCCTCCTGTCCGGGGTGCCGAGCGTCTGGTACCCCCACCTCC
>DAPKRP010000258.1:0-2265 GCA_031800515.1 Polyangiaceae bacterium LLY-WYZ-14_1
GCACCTCCGGGTCCTGGCTCGCCACGAGCAACGACCACCCGGCATCCCGGTCCATCAACACGTCGAGGAGGGGACCCCGGGCCTCCCGGCCCACCCGATCGAGGATGCCGTCGACGAGCATGAGCCGCGGACGGGTCCGCACCGCTCGGGCGACCTCCAAGGCGATGCGCTGGTCCGGGGTCAGAGGCTCCCCGTCGGGATGGATCCACGTCTCGAGCCCGTCCGGCAGCTCGGCGATGAGGCGTCCCAGGCCCACCCGGCGAAGGAGCGCCCGGATCTCCTCAGGGGTCGATTGGGCATCCTGGGCGGTCAGGTTTTCCTCCAGGGTCGCCCCGACGGGCATGGGCTCCCGGACCAGCGCGAGCTCCTGCCGGACCGCCCGAGGAGCCAGGGCATCGAGCTGCACGCCATCGAGCTCGACCCGCCCGCTCCCCCGGGCTTCCCGCCGGGCGTAGAGCACCTGAAACAGCTCGACGGCGGCATGGTAGGCCAGGCCCGTCAGCCCCACCCGTTCCCCCGGGGAGACCCGGAAGGTCACCTGCTGGTCGCCCACGGGAAGGGCGACGGCGGCGACGGAGATCGGTCGATCCGGTTCCGGGGGCAGCTCCCCCGCGCTGTTCTCCGTGTCCAGATCGATCAGCATCCCCAGCTTGTCGACGCTGGCGTTCAGGTCGTAGAAGGTCTCGACGTGCTTGCCGAACTTGGCGAGCTGGGCGACGACGCCGGTGATGATGAGCTCCGCGGCGACCAGCTGACCCAGGCTGAGCTGGCCGTTCCAGACGAGGAAGCTCCCGAGCCCGAGCAGCGCGGCGCTGGCCAGGGCCTGGATCGCGGCGAAGCCGATCGTCTGGCGGAGGACGATGCGGAAGTGGCTCGATCGCCGGCCGAGCCAGTCCACCGCGAGGCGATCCGTCTGCCGGATCGACCAGGCCGCTCCCTCCGGGGTCACGAAACGACGTTCCTGGCGGGCGACGGATTCGAGCCAGGCGGCGAGCTCGTATTTCGCCTCCGACTCCCGGACCGCGGTGTGGATGCCGCCGACCCCCAGCCGGAAGAGCACCAGCGCGAGGGACACGATGAGCACCAGGTCGAAGACCAGAAGATACGGGTGGTAGAAGGCGAGCACGGTCAGGCCGGCGACCGTCGACATGACGATCTCCGTGGCCCCGAGCAGCAGCGACGACGACGACTTCTGGACGCCGACGATGTCGAAGAAGCGATTGATCCGCTCGGTGAGGCCCCAGCGACCGCCGGCCCCCTCCCGCGCCGCGGGAAGTCGACGCGCCAGGTCCTGGGAGAGGTCGGTGAACTGGCGCCGCTGGAGCAGCTCGACGATGTAGACCTCGAGCACCCGGAGGCCGGCGGCGAGGGACAGCACGATCAAAAGCGCCGCCGAGATCACCAGGAGCGGCTGCAGCACCCGGCCGAAGGCCAGCAGGTTCACCAGGGACTGAACGGCCAGGGGTAGGGCCAGAGAGATGAGCCCGATGATCGTCGAGTAGGCGACCACGGCGAGCACCGTGCGCCGTTCGAGATTCGTCCAGCGGCCCAGCCGACGGAGGGGCGAGAGCTTCCCTTCCGTCCCCGGGGACCGCAGGCTCTCCAAGGGGAGGGCCGGCGTCAGGCGGATCCAACGCACCTCCTCTTGGGGATTGTCGAGGCGCAGCTCCTCGGAGAGAGCGTCGGGCTCATTCGAGACGTCCCGGGCGGTCAGCCCGTCGATGACGCTGGCCCGGGTCTCCTCGCTCCGGGTGCCCGCCAGGATGAGCCAGCGCTCCCGGTCGTCCGGGTCGCAGGTCACCCACCAGGCGTCCCGCTCCCCACCGACCGCCTGGGGCGAGGCGTCGACCGAATCCGCCTGCCAGCCCAGCACGCCGGCGGCTCGCAGCAGCCAGTCGGACCAGGATTCCTCCGGTCGACTGGACAGGGCGGTGGCGAGGCGGCTGGGTGGCACCTCCGCGGCGATGCTGCCCAGAAACCACTCGAGCAGGGTGCGCCGAGGCGCCGTCGGCGAGGCAACGGGCATCGGCTGGGCCACCGATGCACAGGCCGTGCGAGCCCGCGTCGGCCGTCGAATCCGCGGCAAACCGCCGTAGTGCCGGTGGGACACGCCGCCTCGGTGAGGCGCGTTGCCCCCTCTTCCCCCGGACGGAGAAAAAAAGTCGACGCTCGGTAGAACCGGGCCCGGCGCGGGCGACGTCCGGGGGATGGCGGACAGGCCGCCGTCACCAACCGTCCGGGGAGGCCCGGGCGGGACGAGGAGCC
>DAPKRP010000259.1:0-2945 GCA_031800515.1 Polyangiaceae bacterium LLY-WYZ-14_1
CCCGCGTCCGACCCGGCGTCGACCCGGGAGGAGGAGGAGGAGGAGGAGGAGGATCCCGGCGGTCCGGCCGGCGTCCTCACCCTGGCGCCGGGGGAGCGGCGGGCGGTCCCCACCGGGCTCGCCATCGCCCTTCCGGCGGGCCACGAAGGGCAGGTCCGGCCGCGGTCCGGGCTCGCCCTCCGCCATGGGGTGACCGTGGCGAACGCGCCCGGCACCGTCGACGAAGACTACCGGGGCGAGCTCATGGTGCTTCTGGTCAACCTGGGCGAACACCCGTACCCGATCCGCCACGGCGACCGCATCGCCCAGCTGGTGGTCGCCCCGGTCACCCAGGTCACCGTCCAGGCCGTCGACGCTCCCCTCGACGAGACCGACCGGGGCGCGGGTGGCTTCGGGAGCACCGGCGCGTGACCGTCCGGTCCGGGAAGCTCGGGGACCGGGGACCCGGGCCCCTGGGACCCTGGGCAGGGGTGCGACATCTCCGGGAACGTAGGTCGAGGTGTGTTCCAAAGATGTTTTTTTCTGGCGAAGATCACCGCTCCGGGTGAGCGCGAGGGGCCCTCGGTCCCGTAGAATCCCCCCATGGCCGCTCGAATCGCCGTCGTTCTGGTTTCGATCTCGGTCGCGCTCGTCCCCGCCTGCACCACGGTCGGCGAGCTCAGCCCCGGTCAGGACCGGGTCGCTGCCCCGGCCGTCTGCGACGAGCCGGACGCCCCCACCCCCTGCGGCACCGCCTGCAGCGCGGATGCCCAATGCGCCCTCGGGCTCTACTGCCAGGATGGTCGATGCGCCGCCGACTGCTGGGCCGGCCGCGCCTGCGCGGAGGAAGGGGCGTCGTGTTCCGAGCGCGGTCGCTGCCTGGGCCCGGACGTCGACGGCGGTCCCCTCCCGGACGCCGGCCCGCGACCCGACGGCGGCGATGATTGCGCCGAGGTCGCGGTGCAGCTCGAGGCGACGGTGCCGAACGTCCTGTTCATCGTCGACCGCTCGGGCAGCATGCTCGAGGACTTCCGGGACACGGACGACGACCGCTGGGACGTGTTGTTCGACGGGCTCTTCCGCGAGCCCGGGGAGGACGGCCCCGGGGATGAAGGCGGGATCATCCGGCGACTGGACGGGATCGTCCCCTTCGGCGTGAGCCTCTACACCTACGAGGACGATCTCCCAGCCTCCCAGTGTCCGGTGATCCGCGAGGTGGGCATCCAGCTCGGCGCGGCGGAGGAGCTGGCGGACCTGTTCCGGGACGAGCCGCCGCCGGAGTTCGGGGAGACCCCCACCGGGGATTCCATCGCCGCGATCCGCGCCGCCCTCCCCGTCGACGAGCTCGAGGGGCCGGTCGTCTTCGTCGTGGCGACGGACGGGGCCCCGGACCGCTGCGAGAATCCGGATGCCCACGACGCCGATTCGCGTCGGGAATCGATCGATGCCGTCCAGGCGGCCCACGCCGCCGGCATCGATACCTTCATGATCTCCCTGGCCAACGTCGGGCAGCGGCACATGCAGGACATGGCGAACGCCGGCGTCGGGCTCCCGGTGCTCGACGAAGGCCAGCGATACCCCGACGACGCGGAGCTCGCCCCCTTCTACGATCCCCAGGACACGGGGGAGCTCGCCGACGACCTGACGGAGATCGTGACCGGCGCCGTCTCCTGCGAGCTCGAGGTCGACGGCGAGCTCATCGTCGACCGAGCCTGCGAGGGGACCCTCGAAGTGGACGGCGAAGCGGTCCCCTGCGACCAGCCGGGCGGCGGATGGCGCGCGGTGGACGATGGCACCCTCGAGCTGCTCGGGAGCCTCTGCGACGACTTCCGGGCGGGCCGCATCGCCAGCGTCCGGGGCGTCTTCCCCTGCGACACCGTCATCCTTCGCTGACCCATGCCGGCCGGAGCCGCGCGGGCGGGCCCCGGCACGCGGGCCGGCTCCGGCGTGCGGGAGCGCCAGGTATGGCCGATGGCCCAGCGGACCCCGCAGAGAAGGAGACGGCCTGGCACGCGGGAGGGCTCGTCAGTCCGGGCCCCGGGCGAAGCGGGCGGCCACCTCGTCCGGGGAGAGGGCCCGGGCCCAGAGGGCGACGTGGTGCAGCTCGCCGAGCCAGGCGCGTTCGTCCCCATCCACCTCGAGCTCGTCCCCCATGACCAACGGGTAGCGCCGGTCGAACACGTCGAGGGCCCCCCGCCGTTCGTTCCGGGCCCGCACGCTGCCGTCGACGTACAGCAGGGTCTCCTGGCGCTCCCGATCCCGGACGCCGACGAGGTGGGTCAATCGGCCGGCCGCCACCAGGTCATCCCCGCTCGTCGCCGCCGGCAGGCCGTTGTTACCCGTGCCCGTGGTTCGCAGGCGGAAGGTGAAGGCGCCGGTCGGCCCCCGGGCTTCCCGGTCCCCCTGCCCCAGGGTGAAGTTCCGTTCCTGGGGAGTCTCGGAGACGCTGACGATCCGATGCGTTCCGGTGACGACCCCCTCCGAGGGGACCACCCACGCTTCGACGCTCAGGGCGTCGGTCACCTCGGCGGCGTCGAGCAGGTCGAGGGGGGCGCGGTCGCTGGTGAGCCGGGCGGGGCCGACGATGCGCAGGGCCCCCGTGTCGGTCCACACGACCTGCGCCGGGTCGTCGATCACCAGGTCGAGGGGATCGCCGCGACCCGCCCGATCCCGGACCGTGTCCCCGGCTCCCTCGTCGAACAGGTAGACGTGGTAGGGGCCCCGTTCGGGCACGATCAGGCCGCTCGCATCCTGGTCCCCCTGGCCAGGCCCGCCGCCGTCGTCCTCGCCGAACCCCCCGGCGCCGAGCACCCCGAGCTCGTCCACGGCGCAGCCGGCCTCCGCCAGCCCCGCGGTCAGCAGCAGGAGGCGAAGGGCGGCCCCGCCGACCGCGGCGCGATGAGGGGGGGCGACGGCGCTCGGCACCCTGCTGGGATACGCTATCGCCTCGGCGGGCGCGACCCGAC
>DAPKRP010000260.1:0-2502 GCA_031800515.1 Polyangiaceae bacterium LLY-WYZ-14_1
GTTTGCCCTCGTAGACCACCGTGGTCGCCCCGCGCAGCAGCGGCCCGTAGACGATGTAGCTGTGACCGACGACCCAGCCGACGTCGGAAGCCGCCCAGAAGGTCTCCCCGGGTTGGACGCCATAGACGTTTCCCATCGTCCAGTGCAAGGCGACGGCGTGGCCGCCGTGGTCTCGAACCACCCCCTTCGGCGTACCGGTCGTGCCCGAGGTGTAGAGCACGTAGAGCGGATCCGTCGCAGCGACGGGAACGCATTCGACCGGACCGGCGGCGGCCATGGCTTCGTCCCAGTCGAGGTCCCGGCCGGGGCGGAGCTCGGCGGGCTGGATCGCACGTTGAAGCACGACCACGCGCTCCGGCGCATGCCGCGCCATCCCGAGGGCGGCGTCGAGGAGCGGCTTGTAGGGCACCACCCGGGTCGGCTCGACGCCACAGGAGCCACAGACCACGGCCTTCGGCCGGGCGTCGTCGATGCGGATGGCGAGCTCCCTGGCCGCAAAGCCCCCGAAGACCACCGAATGGACGGCGCCGAGGCGGGCGCAGGCGAGCATCGCCACCAGGGCCTCCGGAACCATCGGCATGTAGATGACGACCCGGTCGCCGACCGCGACCCCGAGGCCCCGCAGCACGCCGGCGAACCGCGCCACCCGATCCTGGAGCTCCCGGTAGGTGAGGGTGGTCTTCGTCGAGGTGACGGGGGAGTCGTGGATCACCGCCGGCTGGTCGCCCCGACCGGCGACGACGTGCCGGTCGACGGCGTTCCAGCAGGTGTTGAGCCGCCCCCCGGGGAACCACCGTCCCGACCGGCTACCCGGGTCGAGCACCCGGTCGAAGGGCTCTTCCCAGTCGATCCCCTCCGCCGCCTCGCCCCAGAAGGACGACGGCTCCGCCAGACTTCGGGCGTGGAGGGCGCGATGAGGGGCGTCGGCCGGCTCGTCCATCGGGCTCCGTTCCGGAACCGGTCCCTGGCCTACCCCTGGCTTCAGGCCTTCTTCTTGGCGCCCTTCCGGGCGTACTTCTTCTGGAACTTCTGGATACGGCCCTCGACGTCGAAGACGCGCTGGGTACCCGTGTAGAAGGGGTGGGAGGCGGAGGTCACGTCGACGGTGATCAACGGGTATTCGTTCCCGTCTTTCCAGGTGACCGTCTTGTCCGCGGGCGCCGTCGACCGGGTGAGGAACGAAAAATCCTCGCCGACGTCCTGAAAGACGACGAAACGATAACCCTCGGGGTGGATGCCTTCCTTCATGGTTCCCTACGTCCCTGTGGCGCCCCGGAGGAGGCGCCGGTTCGGGCAGCGGTCAGTCGATCGCCTCGAGCCCGAGCTTCCGAAGTTCCTTTTCCGACATGTGGTCCAGGGCCTTCAGGAGGCGCCGGGGGACCATCATGCCGCCGTTTTTTTCCGTCCACACGAGCTCCGGCGCGGTCACCTTGTCGTGATGGGCACGGCGCATGTCGCGGCGGCTGCGGGTCTTCTTTCGCTTCGGTACGGCCACGGGGATCTCGGCGGGTTGGGGCTCGGGAACGCTCCCCGAGCTCGGGGGCCGCGGAGTATGTAGTGACCCGCGTCCCCCTGCAAGCGAACCGGCCGCCGGGAGCGCGGGAGGTCCCCGGGATTCAGGAGGCCAGGATGGCCCCGGCGGCGTGGATCCGAACCAGGGGGTCGTCGTCCCGCAGACCTGGCGCCGCCTTCTCCGGGGCCCCCGCCTCCCGGGCGAGGGCGCGGGCGGCCGCCTGCCGTTCCAACCGACTGCCCCGCTCGAGGAATCCGACGAGGAGCGCCGGCCCTCGTTCCGATACCGCCGGATGGTCTCGTTCGAGGAGGAGGGCGGCTGCCTGCAGCGTGGGCATCCCCGGCGGCGTCACGTCCAGCAGGTCGACGAGGGCCTCGAGGCCTTCTTCCCGGGCCACCTCGCCCCGGACGAGGGCGAGCGCCAGGGCCAGCCGCACCCCGGGGTCGGGCTCGACGGGGAGCCGGTCCGCGACCGCCGCCTCGAGCTCCGGCCAGCCCCGGGCCGACGAGAGGGCGATGCCCGCCTGGGCCCGGAGACTGGTCTCCCCCGCGAAGAGCGCCCCCCGGAGGTAGGTCCGGGCGTCCAGGGCCAGGGTGGCCCGGGGGTCGTCCACGGGGTCCGGGGCCGTGGGATCGCCCCCGGCTCGACCGCCCCCCGGCCCTTGGAGGAAGAGCCTCGCCGCCTCGATGCCCGCCCGACTCGGCGGCGCCTCGAACATCCGGCCCAGGATGGGGGTAGCCGCCTCCGGGTCGAGCCGGAACAGGGCGCCCACCGCCGCCATGCGGACCCCGTCGGCCGCGTCCGAGAGCCGCTCCCGCAGGACGGGCAGCACCGCGGTGCCCCAGCGGACCAAGGACCGCACCGCCGTCCCCCGCACCCCCGGGTCCGGGTCGACCCGAGCCCGACGGGCGAGTTCGAGGCGGACCTCCGTGTCCGGCGCGGCCCGGGCCAGGCGAAGGGCGGCCACCCGACGGGCCCCGGGGGAGGGG
>DAPKRP010000261.1:0-1587 GCA_031800515.1 Polyangiaceae bacterium LLY-WYZ-14_1
CCGCCCGGCGCCGCGCTGCCTCCCGTTCCCGAGCGCGCTCCGCCTCCGCCGGGGGCGGCTGCGTCGGAACGGTCGTGGGGTCGACCAGCGCCACCTCCGCCTGGCTGGACGGATCCCTCGGGGCCGGAGGGGCCGGCTCCCGCGTCGCCTCCGGTCGCGGGTCTTCGAGGGACGGCGGGTCATCCGGGGCGGGTTCCGGAGGCGGGCACACCGGCCGGGCGGCTGGGGGCGGCGGTTCCGCGGGCAGCTCGAGGACGAACTCCACCGGGTCCGGCCGTCGGATCGCATCCGCCGGGCGACCCCCTTCCGGCAGGGTCGACGCCGCCACCAGGTGGGCGCCGAGGGAGACCACCACCCCCGCGACCAGCGCTTTGTCCTCGGTTCTCACGGTCGAAATCGGTCGGTGGCGGCGACGAGCTCGGCGACGACCCCGGGCTCGCTCGCGGCGTGACCGGCGTCCGGGACCACCCGGAGCTCCGCTTCGGGCCAGGCCCGATGGAGCGCCCAGGCGGACTCCATCGGGCAGACGACATCGTAGCGCCCCTGGACGAGCACCGCCGGGATCCCCCGGAGGGCGGGGACCCCCCGGAGCAGCTGGTCGTCGTGCTCGAGGAAGCCCCGGTGGAAAAAATAGTGGCATTCGATGCGGGCGAAGGCCTCGGCGAAGCGGGCCTCGCCGGCGCGGCGCACCAGGGCCGGGTCCTCGACCAGGGTGCTCGTCGTCGCCTCCCAGATGCTCCAGGCACGGGCGGCCCGCATGCGCGCCTCCGGGTCCGCCGAGGTGAGCCGCCGGTGGTAGGCGGCGACGAGGTCCCCGCGTTCCTCCGCCGGGATGGGTGCGACGAAGCCCTCCCAGGCGTCGGGGAAGAGGTGGGCCGCGCCCCCCTGGTAGTACCAGTCGATCTCCCGCCGCCGGAGCAGGAAGATCCCCCGGAGGACGAGCTCCGTCACCCGGTCCGGGTGGGCCTGGGCATAGGCCAGGGACAGGGCGCTGCCCCAGGAGCCGCCGAAGAGCTGCCAGCGGTCGATGCGCAGGTGCTCCCGGAGCCGCTCCATGTCGTCCACCAGATGCCAGGTGGTGTTGTCCTCGAGGGAGGCGTGGGGGGTGCTGCGCCCACATCCTCGCTGCTCGAAGAGGATGATCCGGTAGGACGCGGGGTCCCAGAAACGGCGCTGGCGGGCGTCGATGCCGCCCCCGGGGCCTCCGTGGACGAACAAAGCGGGCTTGCCGTCGGGGTTGCCGCAGTCTTCGAAGTACAACGTGTGGCGGGCGTCGACCCCCAGGTAACCGGTGCGCCGTGCCGGCAGCTCGGGATAAAGGCCACGCCGTCCACCCATGGCCGGACCACTGTCACATCCGGCGGCGGAAGCGTCCAGAAGCCACGGGCCCCCGGTGACGTCGGGGCGGCCTTAGACGTACCCGCAGGTCGTGCCCCAAGCGCCCTTCCCCGCCCGCCGCGCCGGCGCCCCTGCCCAAAGCGCCTCGCGGTGCCATGTTCTTCCCTCGATGGTGCTTCCCCTCGCGAGACGCCTCGGGCGGTTCCGGGGCCGGCGGGTCGGGCGCGCCCGCCGCCCGGCGCCGGCGCG
>DAPKRP010000262.1:0-2973 GCA_031800515.1 Polyangiaceae bacterium LLY-WYZ-14_1
TGGAGGAGCTCGCCCGACCCGGCGCGACCCTCCTCGGCTCGGACAGCCACACCCCAGCGAGCGGGGCCGTCGGCTGCCTCGCCATCGGCACCGGTGGTCTCGACGTGGCCCTGGCGATGGCCGGCGCCCCCTATCGCTTCCCGGCGCCCGCGATCTGGCGGGTCGAGCTCGAAGGAGCACTCCCCGAGTGGGTGAGCGCGAAGGACGTCATCCTCGAGCTCCTTCGCCGGCACGGCGTCGCCGGAGGAAAAGGATTCGCGATCGAATGGGGGGGACCAGGGCTCGCGGCGTTGAACGTCTGGGACCGCCACGTGCTCTGCAACATGGGGACGGAGCTCGGCGCGACCACGAGCGTCTGCCCGGCGGATGGGGTCACCGAGGCCTGGTTCGCCGCCCGCGGTCGGCGCCACGAGTTCCGGCGCCTCGAGGCCGACCCGGACGCCCGCTATGACCGGCGGGAGACGATCGACCTGGGCGCGCTCGAGCCCATGGTCGCCCTCCCCTCGAGCCCGGGAAACGTCGTGCCGGTGTGGGAGGTCGCCGGGGAACCGATCTATCAAGCCTACGTCGGCTCGTCGGCCAATCCGGGCTTTCACGACTTCGCCGTGGTGGCGGACATACTCGCCGGACGCCGGGTCGCCCCGGGGGTCTCCCTCGACCTCAACCCGGGTACCCAGCGGGTGCTGCGGGGCCTACTGACGAGCGGCCTCCTGGAGGCGTTGATCTCCGCCGGCGGCCGCCTCCACGAGGTCGGCTGCAACGGCTGCATCGGGATGGGCCAGGCGCCGGCGAGCGGCCGCGCCAGCCTGCGCACGGTGCCGCGCAACTTTCCGGGCCGATCCGGCACGCCGGAGGACCGGGTCTTCCTGGTCAGCCCGGAGACCGCTGCCGCCTCCGCCCTCCGGGGGGAGATCACCGACCCCCGCACCTTGGACGTCCGGGCGCCGCGGCGGGACCGGGAGGAACCGGTCTTCGCCGAAGCCCTGCTGGCACCGCCACCGCCACGGGAAGAGAGCGCCACCGTCGCCTTGATCAAGGGTCCGAACGTCGGCCGGCTCCCCGACCTCGATCCGATGCCCGAGCGCCTCGAGGCCGAGGTCGTCCTGGCCCTGGGAGACGACGTCTCGACCGATGAGATCCTCCCCGCCGGCGCCCGCGTCCTCCCCTTTCGAAGCAACGTGCCGAAGATCGCCGAGTTCTGCTTCGAAGCCGTGGACGACGACTACGTCCGTCGGGCCCAGGCGCTCCGGGATGGGGAAGAGCCTCTCCCCCACGCCATCGTCGCCGGAAAGAACTACGGCCAGGGCTCGAGCCGGGAGCACGCCGCCGTCGCCCCTCGCCATCTCGGCCTGCGCCTCGTGCTGGCCGAGGACCTCGCCCGTATTCACCGTCAGAACTTGGTGAACTACGGCGTCCTGCCGCTCCTGCCCAACACGCAGGGAAAGCGCGCGGGGGACCCCTTCCGGGAGGCGGGCATCGTCCCCGGCGCCCGCCTGGTCATCGATGATCTGCCGGGCCAGCTGAAGCGCGACGGAGGCGTGGTCGAGCTTCGCGTCCGCCCGGCCGAAGGGGAGGAGCGCCGGCTGCCCCTGGCCCACGACCTCTCCCCTCGAGAGGTGGACGTCCTCCTCGCGGGGGGCGCGATCCCGGCCCTGCGTCGGGCGGGCTGACCAGCTTGCCGCGACACCGGCCGCGCCTAGGCGACGGAACATGGCGAAGGCGACCGAACACCGCGTCCTGGAAACGGCCTGAGACCTCGATGCTGACCGGTTCGACGGCGGAGCGACGACGAAACGACGCCGAGGCCGGCGACCATCCCGACGACGGGGAGTGGGGCGCGGCGGGACGAGGCGCCGGACCCCGCCCGGGATGGCCTCTGGGCCTGGTCACGGACCTCTACGAGCTGCTCATGGCGGAATCCTTCTGGCGCCATGGGATGACGGGTCAGGCGACCTTCAGCCTGTTCCCTCGACGCCTGCCCGCGGAACGCTCCTATCTCCTGGCCGCCGGCCTGGCCCAGCTGGTCCAGGCGGTCGAGCGGTTCACCTTCGACGACGACGCCCTCGACTGGCTGGCCTCGACGGAACGCTTCGACGGTGCCTTCCTGGACTGGCTCGCCGAGCTGCGCTTCACCGGCTCGATCCGTGCTCTGCCCGAGGGCACGCCCTTCTTCGCCGACGAGCCCGTCGTCGAGGTCGATGGCCCCCTTCCGGTCGCCCAGCTCCTCGAGAGCCTGGTGATGAACCAGGTCCACCTCCAGACCACCCTGGCCTCGAAGGCGGCCCGGGTCGTCGACGCGGCGCGGGGCATCCCCGTGATCGACTTCGGGCTGCGGCGTACCCACGGCGTCGAAGCCGCGGTGCTCGGGGCCCGGGCGCAGTACATCGCGGGGATCGACGGCACGAGCAACCTCGAGGCGAGCCGGACCTTCGGTGTCCCGGAAGCCGGGACGATGGCCCACAGCTTCGTCCAGGCCTTCGACGACGAGGGGGAGGCTCTCCGAACCTTCGCCGCCGACCACCCGGAGGCGGCGGTCCTCCTCATCGACACCTACGACACCCTGGACGCGTTGGAGGTCGTGATCGCCGAAAGCCAGCGGGGGAGCCGGGGGTTCCCGCCCCGGGGGATCCGCCTCGACAGCGGGGACCTCGGGGGACTGGCGCGAGCCTGCCGCGCCCGCCTCGACGAGGCCGGCCTCGGGCAGGTGAAGGTGATCGCGAGCGGGGGCCTCGACGAGCACGAGATCGACGCCCTGGTCCGCGCCGAGGCGCCCATCGACGGCTTCGGGGTGGGCACGGGCCTCGGCGTCTCCCGGGACGCCCCGTCCCTGGACCTCGCCTTCAAGCTCGTGTCCTACCGGGGACGCGGGCGGATGAAGCTGTCCGAGGGGAAGCGCACGCTACCCGGCCAGAAGCAGGTCTTCCGGCGGACCGCGGAGCCGAGCAGCGGGACCGTCGATGATCTGCTCGCCGG
>DAPKRP010000263.1:0-2601 GCA_031800515.1 Polyangiaceae bacterium LLY-WYZ-14_1
CCTCGTGCTCGACGATCGCCCGGCCGGCGACGGGTTCCGGAGGGACCGCCAGGGCGTCCGCCTCCCGGCGGTCGGCGGGGGGCTCGTCCCTAGCGTCGGGCTCGCCCGGGGCGGCCTCGGGAGCCGCCGGGGAAGGCTCCGCGGCCGGGGCGGCCGGCGGCGGTTCGGCTGGCGGAACCGCCGGGGCCTCCTGGGCCGCCGTGGGGGTCGCGACCGCGCTCAGGACGAAGACGAGGACAAAGCAAAGCGGGCAACGCGGACACATCGTCTATGGTTGTCCGCCCCGCGGGCCCCCGGCGTCAACCGCGCCCCCCTCTGGACGTTCCCTGCCCGGGGGGTAAAAGCCGGGCATGGACGCGGGCCCCCTCTACGTCGTCGCCCTCATCGCCTCCATCGTGGTCTTCGCCGCCCTGGTGGCCTGGGCCTTTCTGCCGAAGCAGCGCCGACGCTTCCAACGGGACAAGCGGATCCCCTTGGAACCCGACCCGGTCGAGCCCCGGGAGTAGGGACCGCGCGCGCCGTCCTGGCCTGAAGTAGCGCGCCGCCCACCGGAAGCCCGCCCCAGGACGCCGCCGAGAGAAGACGGCCGGCCCGACGATGGACTGATCGGATCTTCAGTGATATAGGCTTGCCCGGCGGGGCATTCGACCCGCCCCCGAACCGATGAGGCGGTCGCCATGCTCAGCCTGCTCCGGGTACGCCAATTCGCCATCATCGACCGCCTCGACCTCGAGCTCGGTCCCGGACTCAACGTCGTCACCGGAGAGACCGGGGCGGGCAAGTCGATCCTGGTCCACGCCCTCCAGCTCGTGCTGGGCGCCAAGGGTCGGGGGGACGTCGTCCGGACGGGTGCCGCCGCCGCGGAGGTGGAGGCCCTCTTCGACGTCCGGGCCGATCCCGTCGCCCGGGCCCGCCTCGATGCCGCCGGGCTCCCCGGCGACGACGACGAGCTCCTGGTCCGGCGGGTCGTCCAGGCGAACGGGCGCACCCGCGCCTACGTGAACGGCCGCCTGGCGACGGCTGCCCAGCTCGCCCAGCTGGCTCGCGGCCTCGTCGACATCAGCTCCCAGCACGAACACCACGGGCTCGTCGATCCCGGGCGCCATCTGGATTTTCTCGACGCCTTCGGTCGCCATGACCACCTCCGGATCGAGGTGGCCCGGGCCCACGCGGATCTGGCCGCCGCCGCCGCCGCCCTCCGAGCGGCGGAAGACGAGAATCCGGCGGAACGGGAAGACTTCCTGCGCTTCCAACTCCGGGAGATCGACGACCTGGCGCCGGAGCCCGGGGAAGACGACCGGCTGGCCGCGGAACGGGAACGGCTTCGCCACGCGGAGCGTCTGGCTTCCGTCGCCGGGCAGGCCGAAGCCGCCCTCTACGCCGACGATCACGCCGCCTGCACCCTGCTGGCCCGGGTCCAGGACGACCTGCAGGACGCGGTCCTCATCGATCCGTCCCTCTCCTCGCTGGCGGAACAGATGACCACGGTCCGGGCGCAGCTCGAAGAACTGGCCCTCGAGCTCGGCCGCTACGCCCGGGACGTGACCGTGGACCCGGACCGGCTGGCGGAGGTGGAGGAACGGCTGGACCGGATCCAGCGGCTCAAGCGCAAGTACGGAGGCGACATCGATGGCGTGCTCGCCCACCGGCAGCGCGTCGAGGCCGAGCTCGACGCCCTCGACGCCCGGGAACAGCGCCTGCTCGAGCTGCGGGCGCGCCGAGACCGGGCGGCCCAGGCGGCGGGCAAGGTGGCGAAGCGGCTTCGGGCGGCCCGCCGAAAGGCGGCGACCGCCCTCGGCGAGGGCATCGGCACGGAGCTCCGGGGCCTCGGGATGGGGGACGCCCGGGTGGTGGTGGACGTCGCGCCCCTCGTCGGCCGGGACGACGACGAGCTCGCCGTGGACGGCGCCCGGCTGACCCCGACCGGCGCGGACCGGGTGGAGTTCCTGATCGCGCCGAACCGGGGGGAAGATCCCCGGCCCCTGCGGAAGATCGCCAGCGGCGGCGAGCTCTCTCGGGCGATGCTCGCGATCAAGCGGGTGCTCGCGGACGTCGGCGACGCCGGGGTTTACGTGTTCGACGAGGTGGATGCCGGGGTGGGGGGCGCCGTCGCGGAGACCATCGGGCGCAAGCTCGAAGACGTCGCCGGACACCATCAGGTCCTCTGCATCACCCATCTGCCGCAGATCGCCGTCTACGCCGACCGCCACTTCCGGGTGCAGAAGGAAGTCGCGGACGACGACCGCACCCGCAGCACCGTGGTGGCCCTCCGCACCGAAACGGACCGCCTGGAAGAGGTCGCGCGGATGCTCGGGGGGCTACGGGTCACCGACCGGACCCGGGCCGCCGCCGCCGAAATGCTCCGGGGGGCTTCCGCGAATTCCCGGTGAACTCCGCGCGGGGCTGGCTGTTCGGCGCCGTTCGGGGAGCGACAAGGTCGCCGATACCGGGTAGTCTGGGCGATACCCCGCGGCCGGGGGGGCCCTCCGCAGACCCAAGACCGACTCCGGGGCAGGCCGCTTGTCCCAGGTTCGGCCGACGATCGCAAGGCAGAAACGCGGGACGCTTCCCTCAAGGCTCGGGATGGTCGGCGGGCCCGGC
>DAPKRP010000264.1:0-2664 GCA_031800515.1 Polyangiaceae bacterium LLY-WYZ-14_1
TGGGGCCGACGGGCTGGGCGGCTCCCGGCCCCTCGAGCAGCAGTCGCCGTGCCACCCGCAGGAGCCCGGTCAGGACGACGCCGATGGCGAAGCTGCCGATCCCGCCGATGCAACCGACGCAGACGCTGACCGGCAGGGTCGCCAGGGCCGCATCCGGGCTGGCGGCACCGATGACACCGATGACCCACTGGGGAAGCTGAAGCAGCGCGGCCACCCCGAGCAGGGTGCCGAGGGCGCCGAAGAGCCCGGGGCGGGCCCGGGCGAGGAGCAGCTGGAAGCCTTCGAAGATCGCTCCGACCTCGACGTCGTCCTTCGCCCCCGGAGGCGGATCGCCGAAGGGAGGCGCTCCGCCGCCCGGGCCAATCCCCGGCGGCGGTGCCTCGCCGCCGCCGCCGCCCGGTCCTGCCGGAGGCGTACCCCAGCCGCCGCCACCGGGGGGGCTGCCCCAGCCGCCCCCGCCTTGACCGCCTTCCGTGCTTTCGATGGTCTCGTGGCCTCGCCGCATCGCATCCACCTTCCGGCCAGCGCCCGCTTCGTCGTTCGCTTCGGCCGGACCGCACCCTACGCCTCCGACCCCGGGAGATGAACCCGCGCCTTCTTTTTTCTCCGGAGAAACGTCCTGGAAACAAGGGTCGCCCAAGGTATCGCCGCATGCTCGACGCGGTCTGGGTCCTGGTCTGCGCGTTCCTGGTCTTCTTCATGCACGCCGGGTTCGCCCTGGTGGAAAGCGGCTTCTGCCGCCGGAAGAACGCCGTGACGGTGCTGCTGAAGAACGTCGGCGTCGTGGCCATCGCGTCGGTGCTCTTCTACCTGCTGGGCTTCGGGCTGATGTTCGGGGATGGCGGCCCCCTGGTCGGACTGTCCGGCTTCGCCCCCACCGCCGACGCCTCCCTGGACGCCGCCCCCGGGAACCTTCCCCTCTACGTCTTTCTCTTCTTTCAGCTCGTCTTCGCCGCCACCGCGGTGACGATCGTGAGCGGCGCCGTCGCAGAACGGGCCCGCCTGGGGAAGTTCTTCACGTTCGCCGCCATCGGGGGCGCGGTCATCTATCCCGTCGCCGGCCACTGGGTCTGGGGGGGCGGCTTCCTCGCCGGCCTCGGCTTCCACGACTTCGCCGGCAGCACCGTCGTCCACGCCGTGGGCGGGGCGATGGCCCTCGCCGGGGTCCTGGTCGTCGGCCCACGCCTCGGCCGCTTCGGCCCTGACGGCGCCTCCCATCCGATGCCGGCGCACAACTTTCCCCTGGCCGCCCTCGGCGTCCTGGTGCTCTGGCTCGGCTGGTTCGGCTTCAACGGGGGCAGCACCCTGGCGGCGGACCCGGAGGCCATCGCCGGGATCATCCTGGTGACGAACCTCGCCGCCTCCGCGGGCTTCCTCGGCGCCTTGCTCCAGGCGCGACTTCGCACCGGGGTGCACGACCTGTCGATGGCGCTGAACGGTGCCCTGGCCGGCCTGGTCGCCATCACCGCCGGCTGCGACGTCATCGGACCGCTACCGTCCCTGGCCCTCGGCGCCGTCGCCGGCGCCCTGGTGGTCGAAGGGGTCCTCCTCCTCGACCGACTCCGGCTCGACGACCCGGTGGGGGCGATCCCGGTCCATCTGGGGGGCGGCGTCCTCGGTACCCTGGCCGTGGGCCTCCTGGGCGAGGCGGAGGGCAGCCTCGGGCTGCTCCATGGCGGCGGCCTGTCCTTTCTGGGGGTCCAGGCCCTCGGCGTCCTCTCCGCGACCACCTTCGCCTTCATGGTCGCCGGGGCGGTCTGGCTCGCCCTTCGCGCCTTCCCGGGGGGCATCCGGGTGGACGAAGAGCACGAGCGGGACGGGCTGGATCTGGCCGAGTGCGGGGTCCACGCCTACGGCGAGGCCAGCCCGGGGGAGCTCTTCGAGGGGCTGGCGACGCGCTGAAGCCTCTCTAACCCGCCGACGTTCTTGTCTTTTTTCCCGACCGCAGAGCGGCCGACCGGGCGGTCTTGGCCTGCGTCTTGACTTCTACCCGGGCGAACCCGACTCTTATTAGGCCCTTCCCCCATCGGGCCTAACGATGTTCGACGACGCCCCCGCCCCCATCGACGCGATCGATGCTCAACTGCTCGACGCGCTGCAGCAGGACTGCAAGACGCCCCTGGCGAAGCTGGGCGCTCGCGTCGGCCTGTCCGCGCCGTCGGTCATGGAACGGATTCGGAAGCTCGAGCAGGCGGGGGTCATCCGGGGCTACGAGGCCCAGCTCGACGCCCGTCGGATCGGCCTCGACATCACCGCCTTCGTCTGGGTCGCGCTGAACTACCCGCGGCACAAGGGCGCCTTCGAGGACCAGGTGGTCCAGCTGCCGGAGGTGCTCGAATGCCATCACGTGACCGGGGGCAGCACCCTGCTGCTCAAGGTCCGGGCCCGGAACACCCAGGAGCTCGAGGGCATCATCAGCACCCTCCGGGGGATCGACGGTGTGGAGCGAACGGAGACGAACGTCGTCCTCTCCACCCAGAAGGAGCGCACCCGCGTTCCCGTGCCGGCCCCGGCGGCCGGCAACAACGGCAAGCCTCGGAGACCGAGGCGGCCCGTGACCCTCGCCGCGACCCCCCCGACCGGAGAGGGTCCGCGAAGCCGGTCGGCCTGACCGGACCCCTCGGGCGCGGCCGGGCATCCATCCCTTCGGGGGGTCGCCCGCCC
>DAPKRP010000265.1:0-17230 GCA_031800515.1 Polyangiaceae bacterium LLY-WYZ-14_1
GTACTGGGGGCTCGGGAAGGCGGGGCGGGCCGCCGGGAGGGGACCCTGGGTCGGGGCGTCCTCGTCGAAGCCCGTCGCCGCGTCCCGTCCTTCGTCGCCGCCGCCGCCGTCGTGTTCTTCGTCGTCGTCGATGAGCTCGAGGTCGTCGTCGTCCAGCTCCTCCAGGGAGATCGCGTCGTCGTCGACGTCGAGGTCGTGCTCCCCCGAGGGGAGCCCGCCCGCCGGCTCGCCGAGGGGCGCGGTCCCGAGGGCGCTACCGTCGAAAGGGCCGCCGCCGTTCGCCAGGTCCAGAGCCCCCTCGTCGAGGTCCACCTCGATGCCCGGGACGGATTCCGGCGGTGGCCGGGAGGAACGCCGGGCGAGGGCGTCTTCGTTGGCCACCCCGAGGGCGGCGCCGACGAGTCGCCGCACCTCCGCTCCGCCGAGCTCCATCGCTTCCTCGGCCACGGAGGCCTCCCCGGTCCGCCATCGGGGGTCGGCCCCGGCGCCGAGGAGGAGCCGGACGAGCTCCGGATCGTTCCGGCGCACCGCCGCCGCGAGGGAGGTGGTCTGCCCCGGGTCGGTGGCGTGGACGTCGGCGCCGGCCCGAAGCAGCGCCTCGGCGGCGCCGGGCCCCCCTTCGAGGGCGGCGAGGAGCAGGGGCGTCCGACCGTCCCCATCCCGCGCGTCGACGACGGCTCCGGCTTCCACCAGCAGCTGGACGAGCTCGGGCTGGTCGCCCCGAGCGGCCTCCGCCAGGGGCGTGCGCTCGTTCTCCCCGGGCAGGTCGACCTCGGCGCCGGCGAGGAGGAGTCGCCGGGCCGCCCCCGCCTGCCCCCGGAGGGCCGCCCAGCCGAGGGCGGTCAGGCCCGGGCTGCCGAACCGGTCCTGCCGAGCGTCGACCTGTGCGCCGGCGACCAGCAGCGCCTGGAGGGCGTTGATCCGGCCGAGTCCAGCGGCCACCAGGAGCGGGGTCATCCCCAGGGTCGGCGTCCGCTGGTCCCGGGCTTCGAGCTCCGCCCCCGCCGCGAGGAGGCGGGAGACGACGGTCCCATCGTCGGCGTCGACGGCTCGGAAGAGGGCGCGCTCCGGGGACGGGGAGGGGTCCTCTTCGGCGCCGGCGGCCCGTAGCACCGCCACGACCTCCCGGTGGTCTCCGTCGAGGGCCAGCCGGAGGGGCGAGCGGTCGTCGTCACCCAGGACGTCCGGGTCCGCCCCGCCGTCGATGAGCAGCCGGACCCCGTCGGTCCAGCCGGCGGCAGCGGCGACGCACAGGGGAAGGCCGAGGGGCGTCGGCGCGTCCGGGTCGGCGCCTCCTTCGAGGGCACGCTCGACCCCCGCTGCGTCCCCCGCGCGAAGCGCGCGGAAGAGGGCGTCGTTCGCCGGGTCCACGGCGCCGGACTCTACCAGGCTTCGGGAAAAAGGCGGATTTTCTCAACGTGGCGAGAACACGGGGGAAACCCGGGGCGGCGTCCGGGCAGTCGCCCGCTCCCGGGCCCCATCCCCCCTTGGGTCCCGCCGTCCTCCGGTCACTCCGCCGGTGCGGCGGCGACCGCTGCGCCGGTCTCGGGCTGGTGTCCCGGCTCGATGCGCTTGTCCCCGTGGAAGCTGCGGCCTTCCTTGGCCATCTCCACCAGCACCGGCGCCGGGGTGAAGCGTGCGCCGTAGCGGTCCTGGTAGCGCTCCATCTTCCGGAGCACCGCCTGGGGGCCCACGGCGTCCACCCAACGGAAGGGGCCACCCCGGAAGGGCGGGAAGCCGAGGCCGAAGATGGCCCCGATGTCCCCGTCCCGGGCGCTTCGGAGGATGCCCTCGCCGAAGCAGAGGGCGGCCTCGTTGACCATCTGAAGGGCGCAGCGTTCCGCGATTTCGTCTTGCGGCATCTCGGTGGTCGGTTCGACGCCGAGCACCTGGTAGACGGTCTCGTCCACCTCCTTGGCCTTGTCCCCGTCGCCGTAGCGGTAGAAGCCCCGGCCGTTCTTCCGGCCCTTGCGATCGTCGGCGAGGAGCTTCTCGAAGCCCGCTGGCGGCGCCATTCGGTCTCCGAAGGCGGCGTGGACGATGCCGCCTACCTTCGCGGCGACGTCGATCCCCACCTCGTCGAGCAACTTGATCGGTCCCACCGGGAACCCCCACTGGGTGAGCGCCCGGTCGATGTTCTCGACGGAGACCCCCTCGCCGAAGATGAAGGCCGTTTCGTTCATGTAGGGCCCCAGGATCCGGGAGGTGTAGAAGCCGACTCCGTCGTGGACGACGATCACCGTCTTCCCCTGCTTTTTACCGAGCGCGACGCAGGTCGCGGTCACCCAGTCGGCGGTCTGGTCGGTCACGATGATCTCGAGAAGGGGCATCTTCTCGACCGGGGAGAAGTAGTGCATCCCGATCACCGTCTCCGGATGAGCGCTGGCTTCCGCGATGCGACCGATCGGGATGGACGAGGTGTTCGACGCGAAGATCACGTCCTTCGGCCCGACGCTTTCCACGTCCCGGATCATCTGGTGCTTGAGCTCCAGGTCCTCGAAGACCGCCTCGATCACCAGGGGGATGTCGCTGAAGCCGTCGTAGCGGGTAGTGCCGGTGACGTAGGTCATCACCCGCTCCGCCTCCCGGGGGCTCATCTTGCGGCGCTTGACCCGGTTCGAGAGCTCCTTCCGGATGTGGCCGAGGCCCCGGAGCAACCCGCCGTCGTCCTTGTCCTTGAGCCGGACGGGGATCCCGCCGAGCTGGCTGGTCACGTAGGCGATGCCCGCCCCCATCAGGCCGGCGCCGAGCATCGCGACCTGGCCGATGGGTCGGGCGGTGACGTTCGCGTCGTCGACGCCGTTGTCCTTCTTCAACGCCTGAGTGGCGAAGAAGATGTTCATCAGCTCCTTGGCTTCGGGGGTGACCAGCAGCTCCCCGAAGGCCCGGGCTTCCGCTTCCAGACCCTTGGCCAGGCCCTTTTCCAGGCCGACCCGAACGACGTCCAGGATCTTCTCCGGGGCCGGATAGTTCCCCTTCGTCTTCGCCAGGGTCTGCTTCCGGGCCTGGTCGAAGAGCACCCGCCGCCCCGCCGGGTTCTTCGCCAGGGCGACCTCCTGGAGCTCTTCCGGGTCCAAGAGGTGTCGCAGCCGCTCGAAGAAGGGCTCGGGCTTCTTCGGGAAGCCTTCGTCGGCCAGGGCCAGGGCGCGCTTCGCCGCCACCTCGAGGATGATCGCCGGGGGCACCACCTCGTCGACGAGGCCCATCTTCCGCGCCTTCTTCGGGTCGACCTGCTTGCCCGTCAGCATCAGGTCGAGGGCCGGCTGGACGCCGATGAGCCGGGGAAGCCGCTGGGTGCCTCCAGCTCCCGGCAGGAGCCCGAGCTGGACCTCCGGTACGCCGAGCTTCGTCTTCGGGCTGTCGCTCGCCACCCGCTCATGACAGGCCAGGGCGAGCTCGAGCCCGCCGCCGAGGGCGGCCCCGTGGATCGCGGCGACGACGGGCTTCGGGAAGTCGGCGATCCGGCTCATCGCGTCCTGGCCGCCCCGGGAGAGGGTCGCGCCCTGCTCCGCGGTTTCGATCCCGTCGAGCATGGAGACGTCGGCGCCGGCGAGGAAGCTGTCCTTCTTCCCGGAGGTGAAGACCACCGCCCGCACCGCCGAGTCGGATTCGAGCTCCCCGAACGCGCGGGCGAACTGGTCCGTGAAGTCCGCCCGCAGGGTGTTCGTGCTCTCCCCGGGCACGTCCATGGTGACCACGGCGACGCCGTCGTCCCGCACGTCGATCCGAAGCGCGTCTTCCCCGGCGGCGGGCCGGGCGTTCTCACCGTTGCTGTCGGCCATCGGTCATCTCCCTTTCGTCAGCGGTCTTCCGGGTCAAGCGGTAGGTGCGCCGGTCCCCGCGGGCTCATGCCCGTTCGAGCACCATCGCGGCGCCGATGCCGCCCGCCGCGCAGGCGGTGCACAAGGCCAGGCTGCCCTCCCGCCGCTGGAGCTCCCGGAGGGTCTGGGTGATCTGGCGAGCCCCGGTCGCCGCGAACGGGTGCCCGATCGCGATGGATCCGCCGTTCACGTTCGTCTTGTCCCAGTCGACCTCGCCGATGCGGGACGACCGGCCGAGCTTCTCCTGGGCGAACTGGTCGCTTTCGAAGGCTCGGGTGTTCGAGAGCACCTGGGCCGCGAAGGCCTCGTGGAAATCGACGAGGTCGAGGTCGGATAGGGCGACGCCCGCCCGGTCGAGGGCGATGGGGGTCGCGTAGGAGGGCCCCATCAGCATCTGCCCCCGGGGGTCGAGGGCGGCGAAGGCATAGCTGCGAATGAAGCCCAGGACGTCGAGCCCCATCGCCTTCGCCTTGTCCTCTCGCATCAGCAGGATGGCGCTGGCCCCGTCGGTCAGCGGCGACGAGTTTCCGGCGGTGATCGACCCGTGCTTCCGGTCGAATACCGGCTTTAGGGCGTCGTAGCCTTCCCGCTTCGAGTCCCGGCGGACCAGGTTGTCTTCTCCAAGGGCTTCGTCGTACTTCGGCGGGACGTAGACGGTCATCACCTCGTCCCGGAACTTGCCTTCGGCCCAGGCCGCCGCCGCCCGGCTGTGGCTCCGGTGGGCGAAGTCGTCCTGTTCGGCCCGCGGGATGCCGTTTTCCTTCGCCATCTTCTCGGCGCTCTGTCCCATGGTGAGCCCGGTGGACCGTTCCTCGAGGGCCGGAGGCACGGGAACCAGGTCCTTCGGCCGGAGATCGCTGAAGGCGGCGAGGCGTTGCTGGAGCGTCCGGGCCTTGCTCGCCGCCATCAGCGCGTCGGCGAGCTTCTTCGAGACGGTGATCGGAATGTCGCTGGCGCTGTCGGCGCCGCCGGCGATCCCGGTCTCGATCACCCCCTGGCCGATGGCTTCGGCGACGTTGACCACCGACTGGTAGCTGGTCGCACAGGCCCGGGAGACGCTGTAGGCCTCGATGCCCTGGGGCATCCCGGTGGAGAGCACGATCTCTCGGGCGATGTTCGGAGCCGTGGTCGACGGGATGACCTGACCGTAGACGACCTGCTGGACTTCTTCGGCGGGCACGCCGACCCGCTGCAGCATCTCGTTGACCACCTGGATCCCCAGGTCCAGGGCGGACAGGTCCCGGTAGGCGGTGCCCTGTTTGGCGAAGGGGGTCCGGAGCCCCGCGACGATGGCGACCCGATGTCCGTTCGCGCCGTTGTTGCCGTTGGTGGCCATGGCTGCGTCTCCTCTTGTCTGGCTGGTCTCGTCGGCCGGAAGCGTGGTGGCGGCGTCGGCCCGCTGGCGTTTCCGATCCGCCGCCGCCTTGCTTCTGGGCCCCCGGGTCCCGCCGTCCATCGGGCGGCCCCGTGGGTCCGCGGGGCGGGCGAGAGCGCCTCTCGGTTCAGCCGGCCGACGTGACCTGGGTAAGCCCCGTGACGCACCGTGTCAAGCCGCCCCGCCCGGGGGGGACGGGCTCGTCTCGCGCCGGGATTTCCCGTCGTCGGAGGACCCCGGCGGTGCGAACGACCGTTCGCCCTTGACGGGACGGCTCGTTGCCCGATGATGGGCCGACGTGCGACGTCATCTGCCGCTCGTCGGGTCGGAGGTCGCGCCCGGGTCGTCGCCATCGCCGTCAGCGAGCCGGATGGCCCAGCGCCAGGCCCTGCCGCCGATGCCCCAGGGCTTCGCTCCCGATGGGATGCCCCCGCCCCTCGTCGACGAGCGGGGGCGTCGCTACACCTACCTGCGGCTCTCCGTCACCGACCGCTGCGACCTGCGCTGCCGCTACTGCATGCCGCCGGGGGGCGAGACGGAGCACGGCGTCCGGAAGGAGCTCCTCTCTTTCGAGGAGGCCGCTCGGGTTGTCCGCGTCTTCGCGGAGGCGGGCATTCGGAGGGTCCGCTTCACCGGCGGGGAGCCCCTGGTCCGGAAGGACATGGTGCGGCTGGTCGATCTCATCCATCGCCAGACCGGGATCGACGATCTGGTGATGACCACCAACGCGACCCGGCTCGCGACCCTGGCGCGTCCCCTTCGGGACGCCGGGCTCTCCGGCGTCAACGTCAGCATCGATTCCCTGCGACCGGAGCGCTTCGCGGAGATCACCCGGGGAGGCGACCTCGGCGCCGTCCGCGCCGGCATCCACGCCGCCCTCGACGCCGGCCTCGAGGTGAAGCTGAACGCCGTCGCCCTCGGGGGGATCAACGACGACGAGCTCGGGGCGTTGGTCGACTGGGCCTGGTCCATCGGAGCGACCCCACGCTTCATCGAGCTCATGCCCCTGGGCGAAGGAGCCAAGCTCCCCCGGGCCACCTTCCTCGGGGTCGACGAGGTCGTCGCCCGCCTCGGACATCGCGTGCGTGCCGCCGCGGCTCGGCGGCCCGTGGAAGGCAAGGGGCCGGCCCGCTACCTCGACGCCGCCGACGGCTCCCCCCGTCGGGTCGGCTTCATCACGGCGGTGAGCGACGAATTCTGCGGGACCTGCAACCGGGTCCGCATCACCGCGATGGGGGACATCCGCGCCTGCCTCGCCAGCCGGAAGGCGGTGAGCCTGCGGGATCTGATGCGTGCCGGGGCGAGCGACCTAGAACTGGCCTGGGCCCTTCACTGGTCCCTCCTGGGCAAGGAACCGGGACACTTCTTCCTGGACCCGAGCGTCGCCGAGCACGAGCACGTCGGCATGAGCCTCATCGGCGGCTGAGCATCACGGGTCTCGTATGCCGGCGGCCGTGAGCTCCCATCGATCCGCCGGAGCCCCCGACGCCCTGGGCAGCCTCATTTTCGGCGTCGTCCTCCTAAGGTCGGGCGGCTGACCTTTCCGCGGTCAGCCATTCCGGACGTGCTGCCAGACCCTGGAGATGACCACCGAACCCTCTCCGACCGCCGAGGCCACCCGCTTGACCGAGCCCGCTCGGACGTCGCCGACGGCGAAGATCCCCGGGTGGGAGGTTTCGAAGGGCGAGCCCTTCCCGACCCGCTCGCCGGTCAACACGAATCCCTTGTCGTCGAGGTCGACCAGGGACGACAGCCACGCCGTGTTCGGGGCCGCGCCCACCATCAGAAAGAGGCCGCAGGCGTCCACCCGACGCTCCGTGCCGTCGGCCTTGTCGTTCAAGGTCAGGCCGTCGAGCTGATCGCCCCCATGGAGGTGGACGACCTCCGTTCGAAAGCAGAGCTCGATCTTGGGCTCGGTCTCGAGCCGGTTCCTGAGGTAGTCGGACATCGAAGACGCCAGGGAATCCCCCCGGATCAGAACCAGCACCCGGGAGGCCACCCGGGACAGAAACATCGCTGCCTGCCCCGCCGAGTTCCCGCCGCCGACGATGCAGACGGTGCGGTCGCGGCAATAGCGCGCCTCCGTCTCCGTGGCCGCGTAGTAGACGCCGGACCCCTCGAAGTCCGCCAGGCGTTCCAGGGGTAGGCGCCGATACTGCACCCCCGTCGCGACCACCACGGCTCGGGCCCGAACTTCGGAGCCGTCGTTCAGGGTGGCCCGGAAGCCGCCGTCGGCGGTCCCGGCCAGGGCATCCACCCGCCGGGGCATCGCGAAGCGGGTGCCGAATTTCATCGCCTGGACCTCGCCCCGCCAGACCAGATCACCGCCGCTGATGCCGGTGGGGAAGCCCATGTAGTTCTCGATCCGAGACGACGTGCCCGCCTGACCTCCGACGGCGAGCTCCTCCACCAGGAGCGCCTGCAGGCCTTCGGCTCCGGCGTAGACCGCCGCGGCGACCCCCGCGGGACCGCCGCCGACGATCAGCACGTCCACGTCGTGGAGGTCGAGGCCGACGTCGAGCCCGAGGAGCTTGGCGACCCGCTCCAGGCTCGGGTCGTCGACCACCTGGTCCCGGCCGAAGATGACCGCCGGCCGGTCCGGGGGGATCCCGCAGGCGCTCGCGAAGCGTGCCGCCTCTGGGGAGCCGAGCTCGACCATGTGCACCGGCATGCGATTGCGGCTGGCGAAGCTCGCCACCCGGCGCACCGCCCGGTCCTGGTCGGCGCCGAGCAGGGTGAGCCCGCTGGTCCCTTCTTCCAGCTGACGCCGGCGCCGGGCGGCGAACACGGTGATGAGGTGATCGCTGAGCTCTGGGGTGCGGGCCATCAGGTCCAGCATCGCCGGTCGGTCCACCTCGAGGACGCGGGCGGGACGGCAGGCCCGGATCGGCACGGAAAAGACGCCGCCGTAGAGGAACGCGATGTCCCCGACGAACTGGGTGGGACCCAGGGTCGACGGCAGGGCGCGCTCCCCGGTCAGCGGGTCCACCATCTCGATCTCGCCGTCCAGCAGGTAGATGAACCGGTCCATCGGGGCGCCGAGCTCCGCGACCATCTCCCCGGCCGCGTACTGCCGCTCCTGGGCCAGGTCCCGAATGGCGGCGACGTGGGCCTCGGACAGGGGCCGCCGCTGCATCTCCCGAAGGTCCGCGCCGAGCGATTCCATGGCGGACGCTTCTCTGACAGGCGAAGGCGCAGCCGGCTACCGGAAGGTTGGCGGAGGGGCTTGAATCGCTGGGCGGAGTCGGGTCATCTGCGCCTCGGCTCGGAGGACACAGCCATGGGCGGCCTGCTCGCACTTCTGGACGACATCGCGGCGATCGCGAAGCTGGCGGCGAGCCAACTCGACGATGCGGCGTCCCACGCCGCGAAGGTCGGCGGTCAGATCGGGGCCACGGCGATCGACGACGCGGCCAAGGCCGGGGCGAAGGCGGCCGGGGTGGTGATCGACGACGCGGCGGTGACCCCGAAGTATGTGACCGGGCTCCCGGCGGCCCGGGAGCTGCCTATCGTCTGGAAGATCGCCCGGGGCTCCTTCTTCAACAAACTCGTGGTGCTGTTGCCGGCGGCACTGCTCCTGGACGCCTTCCTGCCCTGGTTGGTGACGCCCCTCTTGATGCTGGGGGGCGGCTACCTCTGCTTCGAAGGGGCGGAGAAGGTGCTCCATGCCGTGTTTCCCCATCCCCCCGCTTCGGCGGCGCAGGCGGCGACGTCCATCGACGCCGCCCGTCTCGAGCAAACGCGGGTCGCCGGCGCGATCAAGACCGACTTCATCCTCTCCGCGGAGATCATGGCGATCTCCCTCGCCACCATCGAAAGCGACGACCCTCTGACCGCCGCGGTGGTGCTGGCACTGGTCGCCGTCGGCATCACCGCGCTGGTCTATGGGGCGGTCGCCATTCTGGTGAAGGCCGACGACGTCGGGATGCGGCTGGCGAAGACCGGGCACACGGACCTCACCCGAGCCGTCGGCCGAGGTTTGGTCCGGGCGATGCCGACGGTGATGAAGGTGGTGGCCACCGTCGGTACCGCCGCGATGCTCTGGGTGGGGGGCTCGATCCTGGTGCACGGGCTCCACGACCTGGGCTGGCACGGGCCCTACGAGGTCATCAAGGGCGCCGCGAAGATCGTTTCCCCGTCCGGAGGCTTTGGCGCGTGGTTGGTCACCGCGGCCCTCGATGGCCTGATCGGTCTGGCCGTGGGCCTGAGCCTCGCCCCCCTCGTCACCAAGGTCGTCCTTCCCCTGGTCCACCGGCTCCGCCCCCGGGCTGCGACGCCTTCCTGACGTCACCAAGCCGCCCGTTGGAGCTACGCGTCGGCATGGGTTGGACAAGCGTCCCGCGGAGAGAAAATGTCGTCGCCGACCATTCGAACATGGGCGGGCGGAACAAAGAGCTTGGCCGGTCGACGTACCTGGCCTGACGTAGGCTTCGCCCGAGAGCGGAGCGAGAACGAGGAGTGTGATCCGATGCGTGGAGATCTCGAAGGGGTGCCGGGCACCCTGGTTGGCCTGGTCGCTGTCCTGCTGGCCGCCTGCGCGGGGCCTGGAACCCCCGCCGGAGGGGCCGAGGGCGCCCAGGGGGCGACGGCGGGGAACGGCGACCCGAGCCAGCAGCAGGCGTCCATGGGCTACGCGGCCCAGCCCGGGGAGGCGAAGCCGAACGAGTTCTGGTGGCCGGAGCGGCTGAACCTGCGTCCCCTCCGGCAGAACGCGACGGCCTCGAACCCGATGGGACCGGACTTCGACTACGCCAAAGAGTTCGAACGCCTCGACCTCGCCCAGCTCAAGGCGGAGATCGAGGAGCTGATGACCAGCTCCCAGGACTGGTGGCCCGCGGACTACGGCCACTACGGTCCGTTCTTCATCCGGATGGCCTGGCATAGCGCGGGCACCTATCGGGTGAGCGACGGCCGGGGTGGGGCCGGCGGCGCGCAGCAGCGCTTCGAGCCCCTCAACAGCTGGCCGGACAACACCAATCTCGACAAGGCGCGTCGCCTGCTCTGGCCCATCAAGCAGAGGTACGGCAACCGCATCTCCTGGGCGGACTTGATGGTGCTTACCGGCAACGTCGCCCTCGAGTCGATGGGCTTCGACACCTTCGGCTTCGCCGGGGGGCGGACCGACGACTGGGAGGCGGAGCTCGTCTACTGGGGGCCGGAGACGGAGATGCTCGGGGACCGCCGCTACCACGGGGAGCGGGAGCTGCAGCGGCCCCTCGCCGCCGTCCAGATGGGCCTGATCTACGTGAACCCGGAGGGCCCCAACGGAACGCCGGACCCCCTGGCTGCGGCCAAGGACATCCGGACCACCTTCGGCCGGATGGCGATGAACGACGAGGAGACGGTGGCCCTCATCGCCGGGGGACACACCTTCGGCAAGGCCCACGGCGCCCATGCGCCGGACGACTGCCTCGATCGCGAGCCCGCCGGCGCCGGCGTCGAAAACCAGGGCCTCGGCTGGGGCAACAACTGCGGCAAGGGGAACGCCGAGGACACGATCACCAGCGGTCTCGAAGGCGCCTGGTCGGCGAACCCGACGGCCTGGACGCACCAGTACCTGACCAATCTGTTCGCCTTCGAATGGGAGCAGACCCGGAGCCCGGCGGGGGCGGTCCAGTGGGTTCCCAAAGATGGCGCCGCCTCGGACCTCGTTCCGGATGCCCACGATCCGGACGAGAGCCATCCGCCGATCATGTTCACCACCGACCTCGCCCTGAAGGAGGACCCGGACTACCGGCGGGTCGCCAAGCGCTTCCAGGAGAACCCGGACGAGTTCCAGGAGGCCTTTGCCCGGGCCTGGTTCAAGCTGACCCATCGGGACATGGGCCCCCGGGCCCGGTACCTCGGCCCGGAGGTTCCGGAAGAAGAGCTGCTCTGGCAGGACCCGATCCCGGCGGTGGACCATCCCCTGGTCGACGCCGCCGACGTCGCGGCCCTGAAGACGGAGATCCTCGCGTCGGACCTCACCGTGCCGCAGCTGGTGAAGACCGCCTGGGCGTCGGCATCGACCTTCCGGGGCACGGACATGCGCGGTGGAGCGAACGGCGCCCGCCTGCGCCTCGCCCCCCAAAAGGACTGGGAGGTCAACGATCCGGAGGAGCTCGCGGAGGTCCTCGCCACCCTCGAGGGGATTCGGAACGCCTTCAATGAGCGTCAGTCCGGAGGCAAGCGCATCTCCCTGGCGGACCTCATCGTGCTGGGCGGCGCCGCCGCCGTCGAAAAGGCGGCCCGGGACGCGGGCCACGAGGTCGAGGTTCCCTTCGCCCCGGGGCGCATGGACGCCTCTCAGGAACAGACGGACGTCGACTCCTTCGCCCACCTCGAGCCCGCCGCCGACGGCTTCCGGAACTACCTCGGGGACGGCAACGAGCCGGAACGGTCGCCCTCTGCCCTTCTGGTCGACAAGGCGGACCTCCTCGACCTGACGGTGCCGGAGATGACCGCCCTCATCGGCGGCCTGCGGGTGCTCGATGCCAACGCCGGGGGCTCCTCCCACGGCGTGCTCACCGATCGGCCGGGCACCCTGAGCAACGACTTCTTCACCAACCTGCTGGACATGTCGACGGTCTGGCGGCCTACGGGGGACGGTGCCGTCCTCTTCGAGGGCCGGCGCCGGGGGTCGGACGAGGCACGCTGGACGGCCACGGAGGTGGATCTGGTCTTCGGCTCGAACGCCGAGCTTCGGGCGGTGGCCGAGGCGTTCGCCTACGACGCCTCCCAGGAGACCTTCGTCCGTGCCTTCGTCGACGCCTGGACGAAGGTGATGCGGCTCGACCGCTTCGACCTCCGCAGCGCCGGCTGAGGCGGCGGGCGGTGGCAAGGGTCTCGGCCCGGGTCGCCACCGCCCGCGTCGCCCTCGCGGCCCGCCCGGGTCAGTCCGTCGGGGCCGCGGTGAGCAGCTCGAAGTCCAGGCCTCGGATGAAGGGTCGGGCGCAGGCGGGCTCCCCGTCCCCGTCCACCCGGAGCAGGCTGCCGGTCAGGCCCCCACCCTCGGAGGTCGTCGTGACCGGCGAGGCACCATCGATGAACAAGGTCTGCGCCGGGCCGGCGACGACCTCGACGCGAGCATCACCCCCCAGGGGGTCGATCGCGCGGACCGGCGCGGTGTGTCGGCTGGCGGAGGTCACCATCCCCGTGTCCCGGTCGACGGCGACCAGATAATGATCGTTCAAGTCCAGGGCGACCGTCGGGGCGTCTTCCGAGGTTCCGAAGGTGATGGACATCGCCTGGCCGCGGGCCTGACCGGCCAGGACCAAGGGCTCGGCGGCGGGACCGTTCAGCGCCGCCTGGACCGAGGCCACCGCGAACAGGGCGCTGTCGGGCTCTGAAGCCCAGACGAATCGCTGGGTCCAGCGCAACTGGCCGTCCCCGTCGAAGGCGAGGAGCCAGGTGCCAGGGCTGGAGTCCAGGATGGCGTCGTCTTCCCCCTCGCCGAATCCCGAGACGACCAGGGGCTCGTCCGCCGCCAGACCCGAGGCGGCGCCGATGAAGACGGTGGCCCCGTCCGGGGCCACCACGAGCTGTTGGGCCTGGAGATCGCCGTCACCGGCCACCGTCCGGAACCAGGTCCGCTCGGCCGTCCCCCGGGCGTAACGGGTGAGGAACGCAAAGCGGCCGATGCCTTCGATCGGGTCGGGGGTGAGATCCAGCCGGCGGACGTCGAAGGCCGTGGTGACCGGATCGCCGAGGTCGACGTCGGCGGCGAGCCATACGCTCGCCGCGGCGCCGACCCGGGTCGGGGCCCGGGACTCGAAAAAGCCCATCGTGCGGGGAATCCAATAACGTCCCGGGTCGACCACGTCGCCGTCGTCGGCGTCGAAGCGGAGGGTGACGGGGAATCCGGCCCGCGGGACCTGGATCAGAGTGTCAGCGAGCTCGACCCCGCCCACCGGGTCTTCGAAGTCGTCGTCGGGGTCATCGAAGAGCGCGCCCACCCCCCGGCCCAGGTAGGCGTGGACCGCGACTTCCCCACCCGAGACGCCGATGCCAAGGGGGGTGCACGCCCGCGGAGTGGAGGCCAATCCGCTCCCGAAAAAGCCGAAGTTGTCCGCCCAGACCACGTCGCCCAAGGCGTCGTACTTGACGACGAAACAGTGCTGGCTGTCCCGGGGAAGGGCGCCGCTCGGCACGGGGTAGGTATCGCCGCCCGTTCCGACGCCCAACCGCTGGGTGAAGCGAATGCCTTCTTCGCCATCGCCGTCGAAGAAGGTGATCGCCTCCGTGTCGTCTTCCAGGGCTGCCCGATAGACGACGTAGGCCGCGCCGTCGCCGTCGACGGTGAGCCGTTCCGCCGAGATGGCCGAGGCCGATTCCGCAGCGGCAATCCACGCGACGTCTTGGTCCGAGGAGAACCGGACCAGGGCCGCGCCCCCCAGGGAGCCGGCACCTCCGCTACCGGCGACCAGGGTCCGGGGTGGCATCGCGTCGATCTCGACGCTCCCGGTGAAGGAGACGGCGGTCACCCGGGGGTCCGACCCGGCACACGCGGGGAGCCCGAAGAAGCTGGGCCCGGCGTCCGGGGGGCCGCCGTCCGGGGGGCCAGCGTCCGTCGGTCCTGCGTCCCGAGGCCCACCGTCGACGCCACCGGCGTCGGGAGGGACGTCCCCCGCGTCGAAGCCCAGGCCACCATCCCCCGAGCCGCAACCAAGGCCGACGAGTCCGAGGAGCAGGCTCGACGCGACGCCGACCCATTCCGCCTACCGCCTGCCGCACCGGGCCTTCGCCCGGATCGCTTCCATCGTCACCACCACGGATCACCACCCTCCCGACGGAAGCAGCCCACGCCCCGCTTCATCGTCGACCCACGCTGCCCGAGAAGCTCTCCCGCCGCAATACCGGCGGGTGTTTCCGGGCCATGCGGCGGTCAGCACCAGCTGGCGCCGCGGTCCGGGCGGTCGGCGTCGAGAAGCTCGGTCACGTTGGCATCGATGATCTTGTAGCCGACGTTGCCGAAGAGCTTCTGTCGGCCCCCATCCAGTACGTAGGTCGGGCTACCGGTGACGCCGTTCCGGTCCTTCTGCAGGAAGTCCTGGCTGAGCTCCGCCATGGCGCGCCCGTCCCGGAGCGCGTCTTCCACCGGCGCCCGGGGGACGCCTTCCTCCTCGAGCAACTCGTAGACCACCCCGAGATCGCCGACGTCCCGCGCCTCTTCGAAGAACGCTCGGCGTACCCGACGAGCCAGCCGGAAGACGCGGTAGGCCCCGCCATGGGTCGATGCGTCGGTCGCGTCGTCGAGGCGGCCCTCGCGGATCAGCGCCCGCACTCCGGCGAGAACCAGATGGGCTTGGTTCGACGAGCGGGGAACCACCCGGGTGAAGACATCCGGGTGCATCGACGTGTGCTCGAAGCGCTCGGCGACCCCGCGCATCTTCCTGGCGTAGGCCTCCCGAGGATCCCCCGCCTGATCGCCCGCCTTGTCCCGGATGCGCGCCTCGACGTCTCCGTAGACGTTGATGAACCGGTCCGTGACCTGCACCCGTGATCCAAACCGTTCCCGGAGGGTTTCGACCCGGATCTGCCCGACGTAGGCCCAGACGCAGAGCACATCGCTGAAGTAGAGAATCTCGGTCGTGCTCATCCTGGCGGGACCTTAGTACGCCCGTCCTGCGCTCGCTTCCCCGGGGCGCCCCCGAGGGCGGCGGGGAGCTGAGCGAGGGCGCGCTGAAAGCCGGTGCCGAAGCGCTCGCACCAATCGCAGCCCGCCAGGTGGCCATCGATGCGACGTCGCCCCTCCGGGTCGAGCTCGTCGTCGACGAGGTGAGCTGCTCCACGTCCCGGAGAAGGACGACCGTCTGGTCCTCTTCCCCGAGGCGCTCGAACGCCTGGGCGAGGCAGGATAGGGCCTCGCCTCGGGCGAGGATCGCCTCCGGGTCGACCCCGTCGGCGTCGGCGGCGCCCCATCCGGCGGCGACCCCGAGGGCATCCAACGGCTCGTGTCCCGCCGGCTCGCCGACTCGGCGGCGCCGGACCTTGCTGGCCTGCCGAAACGCGATCCCGAAGAGCCGGTCTCCCTCCGCCGTCCCGCGGAGTCGGCGACGTGCTCGTTGCGGGGAAACAGCTTCACGGACATCGGGGGAACCTCCTGGCGCGCCCCGAGGGTCGGGGCCGTCGCCTCTCTCGGCCACCTGGGTGAGTACCGAGCCGTCCCTCGAAGGATTCGTCGGGCGAGAAAAAAAGGTGCCTGTCGTCTGGCCCGTCCCTTGCGCTTCCGGGAGGGCATGGCGACGCGCAACGGAAAAATGGCTGGGAAAACGCCGGGGTCCGGAGCCGACCGCGGGTCCAGGCACCCGGTGGCGTGTCCGCCGAGACACGGACCCCGAACCCACACCCGGAGGCCACCCATGCCGACCCGAACACCGAACGACCCGTCTGCCCTCGGGCGCCTCGTTCCGCCCCTGCTGAGCACCCTGGCCCTGCTTTTCATCTTCGGGACGGCGCTCCCCCGATCAGCGACCGCCCAGGGGGAGCTCACCGCCCGCCGGGACGACGGCGATCCGACGACCATGCCCCTGGTCGAGGAGACCCTCTCCGTCCGCATCGACCGGCAACATGCACGAACCACCCTCGGGCAGACCTACCAGAACGAGCTCGGGAGCCAGGTCGAAGGCCGCTACCTTCTCCGGACCGATGTCGCCGCCCGGGTCGAGGGCTTCGCCTATTGGAACGGGCCGGAAAAAGTCGTGGGCGAGGTCTTCGAAAAGGAGTCCGCCCGAGAGGTCTATTCGGAGGTCACCGGCTTCGGCCGAGACCCGGGGCTCCTGGAACAGACCGGAGAGGGGGAGTTCGACTTTCGGGTCTTCCCCATCGAGCCCGGCGAGCCGAAGCGCGTCGAGGTGACCTTCGGTCAGTGGCTGACCCAGGTCGGGCGCTCCGTCGTCTACCGCGTTCCCCTTCGGCACCGGCGCCCGACGATCCGGGTCTCCCTGACCGAAGACCGTCCCGTGCTGGCGATCACCTCTCCCACCCACGCCCTCGAGGTCCGCCGCCGGGGCCCCAGCGGGGCCGAGATCCAGGTCGGTGCGCCCACCGGGGCGGGGGACGAGCTCGTCCTTCGCTACGAGCTGGACGTCCCGGACTGGCAGCTCGCGGCGCGGGTGCACCGGGACCCGGGCCACGATCCCTACCTGGTGCTCTCCCTGCCGGTCCCGGAGGGGGCAGCGCGACGGGGGACGGTTCCGAAGGACGTCACCCTGGTCGTCGACCGCTCCGGCTCCATGAGCGGCGCGCCCCTGGCCCAGGCGAAGCGCGCCGCGGCGGATCTGGTGGCCCGACTTCGAGAGGGCGACCGATTGAACATCGTCGCCTTCGACGATGGCTTCGAGGCGCTCTACCCCCGGCCCCGGGCCGTCGACGACGGTCGCCGCCGGGAAGCCTTCGCCTGGGTGGAGCGCATCGACGAAGGTGGGGGGACGGATATCGCCGGCGCCCTCCGGGCGGCGCTGGCCGCCCAGCACCCCGTCGACCCGGATCGGCCCCAGGTGGTGCTCTTCCTGACGGATGGGCAGTCCGACCCCCAGGCCGCCCTCGCCGCCGCAGCGGGGGACCGAGGCACGGCGGCGCGCATCTACACCGTCGGCGTCGGGCAGGGCGTCCAGCGTCCCCTGCTCTCCCGCCTCGCCCGGGACCATCGGGGGACCTTCACCTTCATCCCGACGGCGTCGGCCATCGCCGAGCGGATGGGCCGGCTCCATCGACAGCTCGCCGCCCCCGTCCTCGTCGGACCGGAGCTGCGCTTCGATGGTGCCCGCCCCCATCATCGCTACCCCCGCACCCTGCCGGACCTCTACGCCGGGGACGAGCTCGTCGCTGCCGCCCGGCTGCTGCAGCCGGGGCCCACCCGGGTCCGCCTCCGGGGCCGGGTCGCCGGTCGGCCCGTCGCCTTCGAGACGACCGTCCAGGTCCCGGAGGTCGTCTCCGCCCCCTGGGTGGCCCGACTCTGGGTTCGCAAGCGGGTCGATGACCTCCTCGAGGAGATCGCCCTTCGGGGGGAGACCGACGAACGCAAGAACGAGGTCATCGAGCTCGCCCTCGCCTA
>DAPKRP010000266.1:0-5999 GCA_031800515.1 Polyangiaceae bacterium LLY-WYZ-14_1
CCGTGCCCGGTAGAGCACGTCCCTGGCCCGGGCATGATCGAGCGGGGCCGCGTCGAGCTCGGGGACGGGGACGATTCATTTTTCATTGCGGGGAACGACCACACGGTGTCGTCCTGCGGGATCGTCCACGCGGTCCGGAACACGAATCGTCACCAGTTGACCATCATCGGCGGTCGGGGGCTCGGACATCATCTGGGGCTACTTGCCCAATACCCTGATTTTGGGGGATGAGGACACGGTGGCCGTCTGCGATAGTGCGTCGAGCAGCTACAACGGGCCGGACATCTTGATGGGGGGCTACGATAACCGCATTTACGGCTGCAGCGGCGACGACCTGATTCTCGGAGGTACCGATACGTCGCGCATGCCCCCCCGCGCCGATGACGCCTATGGGGGCCCAGGCGCCGACTGCCTGGAGCACAACTCCATCAGCCTGCCTAGCGCCACGAGCAGCAGCGAGGCGATCTGCTCGGTCGTTCTTGGGGGCGACCCGGGCGATATCTACGATCCAGATTTCATCAGCCCTCCCTCGGTTAACTGCGGCAGCGCCACCGCTCCGGACTGTAGCTTTATCTGGCCTATCCCGAGCTTCTTCTGATCAGGGGCGTGACCCGTGGGCCCCCGCGCGTCGAGCGCCCGGCCCACGGGGCACGCTCGCGTTTCGTCGGATCACCGCATGGATTTCATGAGCCGATCGGTTCTGCTTCTGACTGTGTTTCTCGCTGCTGCCTGCAGCGCGAGCCCGGACGCCGACAACGATTTGGACGGGTTCGATTTCACCGAGGATTGCGACGATTTCGATCCGCAAGCGTACCCCGGAGCCGAAGAGCTCTGCGGGGGCCGGGATGAAGACTGCGACGGCCGCATCGACGAGGGCCTTCCCGACCTGGACGACGATGGAGACCTCGACTGCAACCCGGACCGTAGCTGCGAGATCCCCACCGTCGAACCGCGGAGGAACCAAGCGGCACAGACGTGTCCCGAGAATGTCGTGGAAGATCCGTGGGGAATGCGGGAGCTGTGGCGGTGGGAAGCGGTACTCGATACCCCTGCGCCGATCTCCGACTCCTTCGCCGTCGCAATGAACAAGGACGGGTCGGTCACGATCTACTTTCTGGCTGGTGGCGACCCGGAAACCAACCCTGGACGCGCCGGTTTTCTAGTGTCCGTCGACGCAGCGACCGGGTTAACGAATTGGGCCCGCCGAGGACCGTGGAATGCCTGGTCAGGGGTGGTAGCCGCAGACATCGATGATGACGGTGAGATCGAAGTCGTGGTGTCCCAGGTGCTGGACCCGCAGGATCCGGAGCAGCGAGGCACGGGCTTGGTCGCGGTCTCTGCAGACAATGAAGTAGAATGGGAAAGCGAATCCTTCTGCGATTTTGACTGTGTTGGGAGCTCAGTCGAAAGTCCTTTTCAGGAAGACTGCGCCACCGTGAGCAGGGATCTCTGCAATGTTCATCGAACGCTAGGCGGCGGAAATCTCACCGGAGGAGTGGGGAGCGCTCTCCTGCTCACGCGACTGCAGGACCGTGTGAAGATTGCCTTGACGAACGCGGTAATTGATGGAGGGACGGGGCGCGTCGAAGTGAAGATCGAAGTGACACAGTACTTCGGTAAGGGCATGGCGCCGTTGGCCGTGCATAGGGTTCCTGCGCTCGGTACTGCACTCTTTTTACGGTGGACACTCTTCGACCCAATGTTGGAACGACGGTGGTCGATCACGCCGGAACCGGTTTGGCGGCTATCGTCACCAATGGTTTACGATCTAGATATCGACGATGTCCCCGAAATATCGATATTCTCTCTTCCATTCGGCGGACTTATCTGGCACCAATTTGATTCGAGGAACGGCGATGAAGTTGCGTCATTCACCAGCTGGGAAAGCGGCTTTTTCGCGTACAGCATGCATGGGGTGACCGTCGGGGACATCGATGGGGACGGCGTCTCGGAAGAGGTTCGAGGGACAAGCCATAAGTTTGGCCCGCGGTACGATAGCGCATTGTCGATCAATCCGCGGGAAGACCAAGCCCCGATCCTCACGTTCCGCAGGGATGTGGATCCGCTGGACGTCGCTGACTCTCTGGCGGCATTCGATTTCGACGGCGACGGCACGATGGAGGTCGTGGGTCGATACGGTGCTCGATTCTTCATTCTGAGTGAGGGCGAAATCGTCGCATCGGTGAATCCCGACGGGGACGCCGGCTTCCAACTCGTTGGCTCTGCCGTCGATGATTTCCAGAAACCCACGGTCGTGGCTGACATCGACGGGGATGGTCAGGCGGAGATCATCACGCATTTCGCCGACCGTCCGGGGACGTACACGGGGCTGGTCGCCTACGAGCACGCGGGGTCGGGATGGATGCCGGCGGGCTCGAACTGGAACCAGACGCCGTTCCGTCCGGAGGAGTTTCTCGAGGACGGCACGGTGGTTGGAGACCCCCCGGTGGACTACAGCCTCGAGTCGGGGACGATGCTGAACGCCCGCCCGATCGCGGCGCCCCACACGGAGCTCGAGCTGCGCCTGGCCGGCAGCTGCGCGGCGAGCTGCGCGGGGGAGGTGCGGGTCGCGCTGCGCGTCGCGAACCACGGGGCGACGGTGGTCCGGGAAGGCGAGGTGGACGCGGTGGTGCGGGACGAAGCCGGCGAGGTCATCGCGCGCACGGCGGTGCCGCCGACACCGCGTCGGGAGGAATCGGACCTGTTCGAGCTGGTGGTGCCGGACACGGGGCTACTGCCGTCGCCGGACCAGGTGACCGTCGAGCTCGCCTTCGCCGAGCCCACCGCCCAGTGCTCGACGGACGACGACGCCGTCACCATCGAGCTCCCCCCCGCCTGCGCCGCGCTGCGGTAGGGCGCCGCCCCCACGCCGCAGCGAGGCACGGGGGTGGGTTTCCGGACCGGGGACCTGCCGGCGCCGCCGTGGGGACGCGGTATGGTGGGCGCCTGCATGGCCCCTGCGGACCGAACGACCGTGCCGAAGGACGCCCGAGCTCGTCACGGCGAGCTGGTCCAGCAGATCCGGGATCACGACCACCGCTACTACGTGCTCGACGCGCCGACGGTCTCGGATGCGGCCTACGACGCGTTGTTCGAGGAGCTACGGAAGCTCGAAGAGACGCATCCGGCCCTGGTGACGCCGGAATCCCCCTCCCAGCGGGTCGGGGCGCCCCCCCGGGAGGGCTTCGTCCAGGTGCCCCATCGGCACCGGATGTACTCCCTGGACAACAGCTACGACGAGGAGAGCCTGCGGGAGTTCGACCGGCGGGTGCGGGAGGGGCTGCCCTCGTCGGCGGACGTCCGCTACGTCGCGGAGCCGAAGCTCGACGGGGCGAGCCTCGAGATGGTGTTTCGGGATGGGCGCCTGGCCCTCGCGATCACCCGGGGGGATGGCCGGGTGGGCGAGGACGTGACCCTGAACGCCCGAACGATCCGCTCCCTGCCCCTGGAGATCCCCGATACCCGGGAGCTCACCGCCCGGGGCGAGGTGGTGATCCGGCGGGAGGACCTGCAGACGGTCAACCGACAGCGCCAGGAGCTCGGGGAGGAGCCCTTCGCCAACCCCCGGAACGCCGCCGCCGGCTCCCTCCGGCTCCTCGATTCGTCCCTCACCGCCAAGCGCCCCCTGCGGATCGTGCTCTACGACGTGGTCGAGCCCTACTGGGAAACCCACGGCGAGATGCTCGCCGGCCTTCGGGAGCTGGGGCTACCGACCCACGGCCTCGAGGAGCGCTGCCCGGACCTCGACGCCGTCTTCCGCTACATCGAGCGCTTCGAGCGGCGTCGCGGCGAGCTCCCCTACGAGACGGATGGCGTCGTGGTGAAGGTCGACCGCCTGTCCCACCGGCCCATCCTGGGGTTCACCGCCCGCTTCCCCCGCTGGGCCATCGCCTTCAAGTTCCCGGCGGAGCGCGGGCAGACCATCGTCCGGCAGATCGAGGTCGACGTCGGTCGCACCGGGGCGCTGACCCCGGTGGCCACCCTCGATCCGATCAAGCTGAGCGGCACCACCGTCAGCCGGGCGAGCCTGCACAACGTCGACTACGTCGCGGCGAAGGACGTCCGGGTCGGGGACACGGTGACCGTCGAGAAGGCGGGCGAGATCATCCCCCAGGTGCTGGAGGTCAACGTCGCGGCCCGACCCCCGGACGCGGTGTCCTGGGAGCCGCCGCGCCGGTGCCCGGTCTGCGATACGGCGGTGGAGCGGGCCGAGGGCGCCGTCGCCCTACGCTGCCCGAACCCGGTCTGCAAAGGCAAGCTTCGGGCGGGCCTGTTCTACTTCACCCGCCGCAGCGGGATGGACATCGATGGCTTCGGCAAGGTGCTGATCGAACAGGTGCTCGACCGGGGGCTCGTGGAGGACCTGGCGGACATCTTCGCCCTGCCGGAACGCCGGGACGAGCTCATCTCCCTGGAACGGGTGGGGGAGAAGACCGCCGACAACCTCATCACCAACATCGAGGAAGCCCGCACGGGGCGCACCTTCGAGCGGCTGATCACCGCCCTGGGTATCCCCCTGGTCGGTGGGGTGGCGGCGCGCCTCGTCGCCGAGCGATACCGCAGCCTCGAAGGGCTCCTGGCGGAGGACCCGGAGACGGTCCGGCCGACGCTGGCCGAGATCCACGGCATCGGGCCCAAGATCGCCGACGCCGTCGCCGACTACCTGGCGGAGCCCGGGAACCGAGCGCTGCTCGAGAAGATGGTGCGGCTCGGGGTGCGGGCGGAGCAGCCGGAGGCGGCGCCGGCGGTGACCGAGGGACCCCTGGTGGGCGCTCGGGTCGCCGTCACCGGGGTGCTGTCGAAGCCCCGGGAGGCGGTGCAGGACGAGATCCGGGCCGCCGGGGGCGAGGTCCACGACCGGGTCAAGAAGGGCACGACCTACCTCGTCGCCGGGGAGCGCACCGGCAAGACCAAGCTCGATGCGGCGAAGAAGCATGGCACCCGGGTGATCGACGAAGACGGCCTCGCCGCCCTCCTCGCCGGCGAACCGCTCCCGGACGAGCCGGCCAAGGACGAGGGCTAGGGGGCGGAGCCGAGGCGGCTAGGGGGCGGAGCCGAGGCGGCGAGCGAGGTCTCCGGACTGGATGAGGGCGGTCAGGTCGGCGGCGCCGCCGACGAGGGTGCCCTTCACGAAGACCATCGGGAAGGTGGGCCAGCCGGTCCACATCTTGAGGGCGTTGCGCCGACGCCAGCCGCTCAGGTAGCTGCCGTGCTCCAGGTAGCGGTAGGGCACCCCGGCGGCGTCGAGGGCCTTCCGGGCCCGCCGGGGAAACGGGTTCTGCGCCATCCCCACGACCACCACGTCGTGGGCTGCGATGGCCTCCTGGACCTCTTCGACGAAGTCCCGATGGTGCTGGGCCACCTGCTCACGGATGGCCGGGTCGATGCGGTCTTCGGGCAGGATGGGGCGCGCCATGGGGCCAACGCTAGCAGCCGATGGGAGGCGCGGTGGGCCGCATGGACTCGGAAGGCTAGCGCAGGGTGAGTGTGAGCTCCGGGATCGGAGAACGGGCCTGGCGGCAGGCGGGGTCCTGGTCGGCGCAGGCCCAGGCGAGGGGATCCCGGGTGTCCGGTGGGCGGTGGCGGAGCCAATGGCGTCGGGCGGCGCCCGCGGTGGGAAGGCCCAGGGCGGCGAGGCTGAGGGCTCGGGTGCGGAGGAGGTCCGGATCCCGGGGAAGGCCCCGAAGACCTCGCCGGGCGGCGGCGAGGGCGGCGGGGTCGTCCCCGGCGCTCGCGGCGGCGCGGGCCAGGGCGCGCCAGAGGCTCGGGTCCCGGGGAACGGAGCTCACGGCCCGGCGGTAGGCGTCGAGGGCCTCCGGGAAGCGCCAGACCCGCAGCAGGGCGTCCCCCCGAGTCCGGTCGATCGCGGGGTGGCGGGCGCCCCAGGCATCCTCCGCCCGGGCGAGCCAGCGGAGGGCGGGGGCGGTGCGACCCAGGCGGCCGTCTACCCGGCCGAGCTCTACGAGCACCTGGGCACGGCGGCGAGCCGCGGCCCCAGG
>DAPKRP010000267.1:0-2659 GCA_031800515.1 Polyangiaceae bacterium LLY-WYZ-14_1
GCCCGCCGTCGGCGGCGGGGTGGGCGAGGCGAACCCGCTCATTTCGGAGCACCCGCACCCCGAGGGTCTCGAGGAAGCGGATCCACGGCTCGTGCCCCGAGTAGTACTCGTGGTTGCCGGTGACGAAGTAGGTGCCGTGGCGCGATTCGAATCCGGTGAAGGGCCCGAGGAAGGCGCCGAGCTCCTCCACCGACCCGTCGACCAGGTCGCCGGTGATGGCGATCAAGTCCGGCCGTTCCCCGTTGACCCGGGCGACGAGCTCTTCGATGAAGCCCCGACCGATGGTCGGCCCGACGTGGATGTCGGTGAGCTGGACGATGGTGAAGCCGTCGAGGGCGGCGGGCAGGTTCCGCAGGGGCACGGTGACCTTCTTGACCCCGACGGGCCGGGTCGCCGCCAAGAAGGCGAACGCCCCGAGGCCGCCGGCGCCGAGCCCGGCGACCGCGGCTAGGGCCCGGCTCATGAAGCGCCGGCGCTTTGGGTCCCGGACCGCCTCGCCCCCGGCCAGGAGCGCCACCCCGCGCAGCAGGTCGAGGGTCAGGGTCAGCACCAGCAGGAAGAAGACGAGCCCCATCCAGGTGAAGGCCACCCAGGCGAAAGGGGAGACCCCGTCTCGGGGCAAGGTCCGGGCGGCGACCACCGCCGCGGGGATCGACAAGGCCAGGGCGACCAGGGCGAGGGTCAGGACCCGCCGCCAGGGCCCCGGCCAGGCGGGGTCCCGGGCCAGGCGGGCCCAGAGGTAGTAGTGGGCGCCGCCGACCAGGGTCGACAGGACGGCCAGGGCGATGAGGGCGCGGGTCACGGACACGGCGGAAGGTGTACGGTCGGTTCCGCCGGCGGGCGAGGCCGGGCGACGGTTGACTCTGCCCCTGGGCCTATGGCCAGGTGATGGACGACGGCTCCCGGGCCCGCGCCCCGACGCCGGAAGCCGCCGGAAAGGGAAGCCTTCGACCCATGCTCGGCCTGATGCAGGACCGTCCCCTGCTCATCTCCTCCCTCGTGGAATTCGCCGCCACCTATCACGGCGATCGGGAGATCGTGTCCCGCACCGTCGAAGGGCCGATCCACCGGACCGACTGGCGCACCATCGAACGGCGGTCCCGGAAGCTCGCCACCGCTCTCGAGGGGCACCTCGGGGTCCAGCCCGGGGACCGGCTCGCCACCCTGGCCTGGAACGGCTACCGCCATGTCGAGGTCTACTACGGGGTCAGCGGCATGGGCGCCGTCTGCCACACCCTGAACCCCCGCCTATCCCCGGAGCAGTTCATCTACATCGTCGGTCACGCGGAAGACCAGCACCTCTTCGTCGACCTGACCTTCCTGCCTCTGGTCGAGAGGCTGGCGCCGAAGCTGCCGTCGTTGAAGTCGGTCATCGTCCTGACGGACCGGGCGCACATGCCCGAATCCTCCGGGATCGACCATCTCGTCTGCTACGAGGAACTATTGGACGAAGGGACCGACGCCTGGGTCTGGCCCGAATTCGACGAAAAGACCGCCTCGAGCCTCTGCTACACATCGGGCACGACGGGCAACCCGAAGGGCGTGCTCTATAGCCATCGGTCGACGGTGCTCCATTCCTTCGCCGTCTGCTCCGGGGAAGGGCTGCAGCTCTCCAGCCAGGACACGGTGCTGCCCATCGTGCCGATGTTCCACGTGAACGCCTGGGGCCTGCCCTACGCCGCCGCCATGTGCGGGGCGTCGATGGTGATGCCGGGGCCGAAGCTCGACGGGGAAAGCGTCTACCAGCTGCTCCGGGAGGAACGGGTCACCATGACCGCGGGCGTGCCCACCGTGTGGCTCATGCTTCTGGACCACATGGAACGGAACGGGCTGACCCTGCCGGAGCTACGGCGCGTGGTGATCGGCGGGTCCGCGGCTCCCCGGTCGATGATCGAAGCCTTCCAGGACAAGCACGGCGCCACCGTGGTGCACGCCTGGGGAATGACGGAGATCTCCCCCCTGGGTACGGTGGGCAATCTGCTGCCGAAGCACGCCGAGCTACCCAGGGAAGAACGCCTCGACCTCCAGGTGAAACAGGGCCGGGCGGTTTGGGGTGTGGATCTGAAGCTCGTCGACGAAGAAGGTCGAGATCTTCGCCATGATGGGGAGACCGCTGGCCGCCTTCTGGTCCGGGGGCCTTGGGTGACCAAAGGCTACTTCAAAGGGGAAGGGGGCCAGGTCGTCGATGACGCGGGCTGGTTCGACACCGGCGACATCGCCACCATCGACGCCGACGGCTTCATGCAGATCACCGACCGGGCCAAGGACGTGATCAAGTCCGGCGGGGAGTGGATCTCTTCCATCGATCTCGAGAACGCCGCGGTGGGCCACCCGGCGGTCGCCGAGGCGGCGGTCATCGGCGTCTCCCACCCGAAGTGGGACGAACGCCCGCTGCTCATCGTGGTCAAGCGGGCCGACGCCGAGCTCACCAAGGAAGCCATCCTCGACTACCTGCGGGACCGGGTGATCAAGTGGTGGCTCCCGGACGACGTGCTCTTCGTCGACGAGCTCCCCCACACCCCGACGGGCAAGGTGCTCAAGCGCGCCCTCCGGGAGCGCTACGGCGACCACGAGCTCCCGGACGTCGCCGAACGCTGACCTCGCCGAAAGTTCGAACCGGGTTTGCGCCGGTGCCGAACGCCGATCGCGGCGTTGGACC
>DAPKRP010000268.1:0-2178 GCA_031800515.1 Polyangiaceae bacterium LLY-WYZ-14_1
CCGGGCGCGGCGGGGGCGGGTTCGGGAGAAGGGCGCCGACTACCTGCTCTATGCCCTGGTCGACGCGGTGGTCGACTGGTACTTCCCGCTCCTCGAGGTGATGGGGGAACGCCTCGAAGAGCTCGAGGAGTCCGCCTTGGACTACGACCCGATGGGCTTCGCCGACGAGGTCCGGGCGATCCGCCAGGACCTGATGGCGCTCCGCCGCACCTTCTGGCCGCTCCGGGAGGCGCTCACGGCGATCACGGAGACGGAGATCGACGCCTTCGAACGGGACACCCTGGTCTACTTCGGCGACTGCCGGGACCACGTGGTTCAGGCCCTCGAGACCGTCGAGTCCTATCGGGAGACCGCCGCCGGGCTGCTCGACATTCAGCTCAGCCGGTCGAGCCACGAGATCGCGGAGGTCACCAAGGTCCTGACGCTGATGTCCACGGTCTTTCTGCCGCTGACCTTCATCACCGGGCTCTACGGCATGAACTTCGACCCGGACGCCTCCCCCTGGAACATGCCCGAGCTCGAGTATCGCTACGGCTACCCCCTGGCCCTCGGGGCGATGCTGGGGGTGGGGCTGACGATGCTCCTCTACTTCGTCCGGAGGGGCTGGCTCGGGGGCCGGCGCCGGCGGAAGGGCGCCCGGCCGCGGCGGGGTCGGCGCCGGTCCACCCGGTCGATGGCGCCCCCGGGCTGACGTGGTTCGGGCTCGCCGCCGGGTCCCGTCGCCGCCGGGGCCCGTCGCCGATGCCGGATCAGTGCTTGATCCGGTCCTCCCGGTCCCCGGCCCGCTTGTCCAGGGCCTTTTCGATGGTGCCGATGATCGCCCCGGCGACGTCCTTCCCGGTCGCCTTTTCGATCCCCTCGAGACCGGGGGAGGAGTTCACCTCCAGGATGACCGGCCCGTGGTTCGAGCGCAGGAGGTCGACACCGGCGACCCGGAGCCCGATCGCCTTGACCGCCCGGACCGCCGTCGACCGTTCCTCCGGGGTGAGCCGGGCCGACTTCGCCGAGCCCCCCCGGTGGATGTTCGACCGAAACTCCCCTGGAGCCCCCTGGCGTTCCATCGAGGCGATGACCTTCCCGTCCACCACCAGGCAGCGGATGTCGGCCCCCGCCGCCTCCTTGATGAACTCCTGCACCAGGATGTTGACGTCGAGCCCCCGAAACGCCTCGATGACCGGCCGGGCCGCCTGGGAGGTCTCTGCCAGCACCACGCCGATGCCCTGAGTCCCTTCGAGCAGCTTGATCACCAGGGGCGCCCCGCCGACGGTTTCGATCAGCCCGTCGATGTCCTTGGTCGAATGGCCGAAGCCGGTGACCGGCAGCCCGATGCCTCGCCGGGACAGGATCTGAAGCGTGCGCAGCTTGTCCCGGGACCGGGCGATGGCCTGGGAGCCGTTCACCGTATAGACCCCCATCATCTCGAACTGGCGGACGACGGCGGTCCCGTAGAAGGTCTTCGACGCCCCGATGCGGGGGATCACGGCGTCGAAGCGTTCCAGGGCTTCCCCCTGATAGAGGATGGTCGGGCGCTGCGAGGTGATGTTCATGTAGCAGCGCAGGTAGTCGATCACCCGGGCGCGATGGCCCCGGGCCTGCGCTGCCTCTTCGAGCCGCTGGGTCGAATAGAGCGTACGTCGCCGGGAGAGGATGGCGATGTTCATCGGCGGCCGGGAGCATACGCCGGCGCAGCGGCCCGGTCAGTGGGGAAGCCGCGTCTCTTCCGAGTCGTCACCCGGTGGGCGGGGGCGGGTCAGCCGTCCCCTTCTTCTTCGGCCGCCCCGAGCTGCTGGGCGAGGTAGTTCGCCTTGCCGAGCTGCTCGATCAGGTAGAGCTGGCCCTCGAAGTAATCGACCGCGGCCTCTTCGCTCTTCAAATGCCGCTCGCAGAGCTCGCGGGTGCCGTTGTCTTCCTTTTCCCGGGCGAGCTTGATGGCAGCGTTGTAGCGCTCGACGGCGGCCATCTCCATGGCGAGGTCGAGCTGATGCTGTTCCACCGCGTCTTCGCCGACCTTCACCGGGAAGAGGCGCTGCATGTTCGGGACGCCATCCAGGTACAGGATGCGCTCGATGATGCGCTCGGCGTCCCGCATCTCGTCGATGCTCTCATCGTACTTGTACTTGGCCAGGCGGTGGAGACCCCAGTTCTCCAGCATCTTCGCGTGGATGAAGTACTGGTTGA
>DAPKRP010000269.1:0-2314 GCA_031800515.1 Polyangiaceae bacterium LLY-WYZ-14_1
AGGAAGGCGCCCAGCCCCAGGATGCCGACGTCGTCCACGCCCTCGCCACCACCCACGAGACCCGGCCGAGCGCCGCGCCCGACCTCCTGCGCCTCGAGGCGGTGCTGCTGCATCTCGAGGACCCGGGCTGGGTGGCGACCGTGCTCGAGACCCTGCCCGCGGCGGAACGGCGCATCCTCGATGCCGTCGACGCTCGGGGGGGCGTGCTCTCCATCGGCGAGGTCCTGGCTCTCGAGGGCGCTCCGGCGCGCTACGCCACCAGCCAGGGGGCGGTCCTCCCCCGCCGGAGCACCGCCTTCGAGCTGGTCCGACGCGGCTTTCTGCTCCCCCAGGGCATCGATGCCCTGGTCGTCCCAGAAGAGGTCGGGGCCCTCGTCGGCGTGGTGCGCCGGGAGGCGGCCTCCCGGGCGCGGAGCCGGGTGCTCGACGAGGCGACCCTCTCGGATCTGGCCCCGGCCCGAGCCCGTCGGTCCCCCGACCCCGGGCCGCGGGCGGCGGCGGCTCTCCTGGTGTTGCGCCGGGAAGGGGTGGACCTCGATGCCCGCCGGGGGATCCCCAAGACGCCCCTTCGCCGGGCAGCCCGGGCCGCCGGCCTGACGGTACCGGAGACGGAGCTCTTGGTCTCCCTGGCTCGGGGGGGGCAGCTCCAGAGCTCGCCGGTCCGGCTCGGCGACCTCGGCCGGCGCCTGTTCCTCGGCTGGCTCCGGGGCAGCGCCTGGGACGAGGCGCGTCGCTCCCGGGATCGCTTCCGGGCCGGGGAGAAGGTGGGGCGGATCCCGACCCCGACCATGGGCCTCCGGGATGCTCTGGTCGACCTGCTCGGAGAGCTCCCCCCGGGCCGCTTCGTGCGGCGGGAGGCGGTGCTCCGGGCGGGCCTCCGAGACCTCCGAAGCCTGGCGTCGCCGGTGCTCCTCGAGCAGGCTCGACGCCGTGGCGGCGAGGCGGCCTTCGCCTCGGCGGCGGACGAGATCCTCGCCGTGATCCTCGACGAGAGTCTGCCCGCCCTCGGCGCGGTCGACCACGGGGACGCCGGCGAGGACGGGCTGGTCCTCCGGCCGACCTCCCGCCTTCAGCGGTGGGCGGGAGACCTCGGGGAGGCGGGGGCCCCCCCGGAGGCGCCGGCGACTCCGGCCTCCGGAGCACCGTCGGCGACCCGGCCGGAGACGGGGGCCGGCGGCGAAGGACCGTGGCGGAGCCCACCGGCGCGATCCCGGCGCTCCTCCGGACGGCCGCCGGCACCTCCCCGGGCTGCCGAGGACGAGGCGGCCCCCGTGCTGCTGACCGTCCCGCCGCATGCGCCCCTGCGCCGGCTCTTGGCCCTCGGGGCGGCGGTCTCGCCCTTCGTCGACCCGGACGAGGACACGCTGGTGCTCGAGACGACCCGGTCGTCCCTCGCCCAGGCGCTCGATGCCGGGGAGACGCCGGAGACCCTGCTTCCCGTCCTGGCGGAGGTCGCCGGGGCGCCCGTTCCGGAACGCCTCGAGCGGCTGGTCGTCGCCCTCCACCAGGACCGGACCCCGGCGGTCTGGGTCTCCGCCGCGGCCTTCCTTCGGGTCGACGCCCCCGAGCTGCGGGAGGCGCTCCTTCGGGAAGAGGGGGCGCTCTTCGACCCGGATTCTCCTCCCGAAGGCCTTCTGGTACGCCCCGGGATCACCCGACACCGGGTCCGCCGCGCCCTGGACCGCCGGGGCGGTCGCCTGGTGTCCGACCCGCCCGCGTCAACACCCTCTAAGTCGAGCAACGGATTGGGAAAATCCGAAAGCTCTTGACTCCCCGGCCCCGCTCCATAGCCTCGCGGCAGTTTTCGGGGATGTAGGTGCACGTGGCTCGGCCCCCTACCCTCATCCTCGTCCCAGGCGCTCAGTCGACCGTTCGGTTTGGTAAGGAGGGCATCGGCCCATGCGAACGACCGGCACCGTGAAGTGGTTCAACAACGCGAAGGGCTACGGATTCATCCAGCGGGAAGACGGCCCCGACGTCTTCGTCCACTACAGCCAGATCGCCGGAGACGGCTTCCGCACCCTGCAGCAGGGCCAGGAGGTCGCCTACGAGCTCAAGGACGGTCCGAAAGGCCCCTTCGCCGCCGAGGTCGCCCAGCCCAGGGACGGGATCGCGGTCAGCCCGCGCTGACGCCGGAGCCTCTGCGCCGCGCCGGCTACGTCCACGAACGCGGCGGGTTGTATGCGACCTCCCAGGGGATCAAGTCCCTCATCCATGGTCGGTTCGACAAGGCGGTCGCCGCGCTTCGGGAACGGTTCCCCGGGGTGTCCTTCCATCTGTTTCAGCCAGAGGCGGAGAGCATTCGGATGCTCGG
>DAPKRP010000270.1:0-2600 GCA_031800515.1 Polyangiaceae bacterium LLY-WYZ-14_1
GCAGGCGCCTCCGGTTCGGGCTCGGGCTCCGGTTCCGGTTCCGGCTCCGGCGCGGGCTCGGCTTCCGGCTCCGGCTCGGGCTCGTCGACGACCACCGCCATCTCCACCGTTTCGGGAGGAGGGGGGCGCTCGAGGCGCCCGACGAGCAGCGGGAGCGCGGCCACCGTTCCCGCGTGGAGGCCGAGGCTCAGCAGGAGGGTGCCGAGCAGGATGCCGCGCCGAACCCCTGCCCCGCCGTCGAGGTCGATGCCTCCGGCGTCGACCAGGTCAGCGGTCGACATCTTCCGGCCGCACGTTGAAGGCGAACTTGTTCACCCGTTCCTGCCGCAGCAGGTCGATCACTTGGATCACCTGGCGATGGGCGATCCGGCCGTCGGCGGCGATGATGGCCCGCAGCTCCGGGTTGTCTTCCCGGAGGCTCCGCACCCGAGCCCGCATCGACTGCATCGTGACGGGCTCGGCGTCGAGAAAGAGGGAACCCTCTTCGTCGATGGAGATGGAGATCTGTTCTGCCCGCGGGGTGTTTTCTCCGGTCTCGGCCTTCGGCAGCTCGACCTGAATGCTCTTCGAGACGATGGCCGTCGCGGTGACCATCAGGATGATGAGGAGCACGAGCACGACGTCGACCAGGGGGGTCACGTTGATCCCCGTGATCATGTCGTCGCCGTCATCGCCTCCGAAGGTTCCGCCACCCATCGCGTTCGTCTCCGTGTGCTCTCGCCCGTGTCCTTGCAGGGACCCGCAGGCGCTTCATTCCGCCGCTGCCGGCTCGGCGACGGGGGCGGCGGTGTCGTCGCCGTCCCCTTCCCCCCGCTGGCCCTTCAGCAGGGCCATCAGCTCGTTCCCGAGGGCGGTGCCCCGGGTCAGGCGAGCGCGGATCACACGCTGGAAGCCGTTGAAGAAGGCGACCGCGGGAAGGGCGACGAGCAGTCCGATGGCGGTGGCGACCAGCGCTTCACCGATCTCGGCCATCAGACCGCTGGTCACCTGACCCTGGCTCGCGTCGAGCTCCTGGAAGGCGTTGATGACGCCGATGACGGTGCCGAGGAGGCCGACGAAGGGGGCGTTCGCCCCGACGGTCCCGAGAAAGACGATGTTGCGCTCCATCGCGAGCTTGGCGAGGGCGGCCTCGCCGGTCATCCGTTCTTCCGCCGCGGCGGGGCCCCGGTCGCTCGCCTCGACGCCGGCCTGGACGATGCGGGCCTCGATGGACTTCGATTGGGCCAGACGCGCCACGGCGCCCTTCCGGTCGCCCTTCTCGAGCAGGCCGAGGAATTCGGACCGCAGGCTGGCGAGGTCGTCCCGGGCCGAGAAGAAGAAGTACAGGCGCTCGAGGACGATGGCGACGCCGATGATGGACAGCAGCACGAGGAGCCACATCACCCAACTGGCCCCGAGGTTGGCGAAGGCGGTCAGGCGTTCTTCAATGTCTATTCCCATGGGGGTCTGCTCGAGGTGTCCGGCGGTCGTCCGCGGGGGGCATCGTAAGCGGGAGGCCCGGGGCGGGTCGCGGCGCCCGGGACCCTGGTGGGCGGGGTGTAGTTCCAACCCCGGAGCTCGGCCAGAACTTCCCGGACCCGAGCCCCGACGCGCCGCCGGCGCGTTACGGGTTCTTGGTGACCTCCCGCATCAGGACCGTTGCATACGAACCGGCGGGCAGGCGGAAGGTGAAGAGGAGACCGTCGTCATCCTCGGCGACCGAGCCGTCGGTCGGTCGGACGCGGGCGGCCCGACGGCCCCCGGGCGCCAGGCGAGCGAGCGTCTGGCCGAGGGAATCGAGGCCTCCAAGAGCCATCCTGGCGGCGGCTTCTTCTTCGAGCGTTCGGGCCTCGTGCTCCGGTGACCGCATCTTCGGCCCCGGCAGGGGTCCCGTCGGACTGACCTCCCAGGAGACGACCCGGGGGCCGTCCGTCACCAGGTCCTCCGTGACGAACAATCCCCCGGTCTCCTCTTTGCGCAGCACGTCCCCGCGGAGGGCCTTCGCCAGCACCCCGGAGCGGACCCGCTCGGCGACGACGGCGTTGAACAAGGCGCTCTGGAGCGCGGAGGCGAAGAGCTTCCGCTTGAAGCGGTCCCGGGGGGGACGCCCCTCGTCGATCAGCGTTCGCCGGGCCTCGACGAGGGTGCTGCCGTCCCGACCGAAGCGCTGCTCGCCGAAGTAGTTCGGCAGGCCATCCCGCTCGAGCCGGGCGAGGATGGCGCGGGCGGCCGCCAAGCTCCCCCCGGGCGTCCCCCGCAGGCGGAGGATGAATCGGTTTCCCCGGAGATGACCCGTGCGGAGCTTGTGGGGGTGGGCTTCCGCGGCGAGGACCCGCATCCCCGGAAGGTCCTCCGGGGAGAGGGCCGAGGCGACCCGCGGATCCGCTCCCTCGAAGCTCACCCACTGTCGGGTGACGGCGTGTCGGTCCTTCATCCCGGCGTACCCCGCCTTCCGGGGGTCGACACCGAGGGCGCGGGCCAGACGCTTCACCGCTTCTGCGGTGGTGAGGCCGCGCTTTTCGAGATGGACGAAGAGATGTTCCCCGTTCCCCGCGGGGGGATAGGCCGGGAGCTCCTCCACCACGAAATCCTCGTCGGTGGACCGGAGGGTTCCCGGGATG
>DAPKRP010000271.1:0-4834 GCA_031800515.1 Polyangiaceae bacterium LLY-WYZ-14_1
CGCGCCTTGCAGCCGACGCCGCCTCGGCTCCGCGGCTCGGTCGGTTGTTTTGACCGACCCTCTGAGGCCGGGTCCCCGCCCGCCGCAGGGGGAGGGGAGGCGCGGGGCGGCGGGCGTCCCGGGAAGCGCCCCCCGGGATTCCCTTGACCCGAATCGCCCGGGGACGATCACTGTGGTCGGGTGAAGGTGCTCCGCGCCTTCTCGCAGACATCTACCCGGCCGGGGGGGCGGTCGGGGCCACGCCAGGGAACCCGATGCCCCACTTGCTCCTAGATTCCTCCCGCCCCTTCCTTCGCCGAGCCTCCGCGTCGTTCTTCCGCCCCCGGGAGGCTTCGGGCCCGCATGCCCGGCGGCTCCCCGCTCTCGTCGGCGCTCTGCTCTTCTTCGGGGCCGCAGGCTGCGACGATGGGCCCACCGCCCGGTCCGGGGCCTCGGCCACCGACGCGGACGGGGACTTCCTGACCGACGTCCAGGAGGGCGCCGAGGAGGGGCGGGACACGGATCGGGACGGGATCCCGGACTACTTCGACCTCGACTCGGACGGGGACGGGATCCTCGATCCGATCGAAGCCGGGGACATGGACCCCGAGACGAGCCCCATCGACTCGGACGACGACGGCGTTCCCGACTTCCAGGACCTCGATTCGGACGGAAACGGCATTCCCGATCGGGCGGAGGCCTACGTCGACCTGCAGGGGGCGCCGACCGACGTCCTCCTGGATGCCTTCGGCGATGGGATCCCCGATTACCGAGACCTCGACGACGACGAAGACCTGCTCCTCGACGTCGACGAGCTCGGGACGGTGCCGGATTCGCCCCTCGATGCGGACGGGGATGGGATTCCGAACTACCGGGACCCGGACAGCGATGACGACGGGATCCTCGATGGCCACGACCGGCTCGTGGACACGGACCAGGATGGGCTCCGGAACGCCGAGGACGAAGACACGGACAACGACGGCATCCCGGATATCGAAGAAGCCGGCGACGACGACATCCGAACCCTGCCCATCGATACGGATGGGGACGGCACCGCCGACTTCGAGGACCTCGACTCGGACGACGACGGCCTCGCCGACGCCCGGGAACGGGCGCTCGGCACCGACCCCCGGTCCGCCGACTCGGACGGGGACGGGGTCCCGGACCTCATCGAAGTGGTCGCCTGCTTCGACCCGGCCACCGGCTGCGAGTCCTTCCCCAGCGACCCGAACCGGAGCCCCCGGACCGAGGGGAACTTCGTCTTCGTGATGCCCTTCGAGGCAGAGCCGACCCCGACCAAGGACACCCTGCGCTTCGCCACGGACCTTCGGGTCGCCGACGTCTACTTCCTGATGGACACCACCGGGTCCATGGGCGGCGCCATCGACAGCTTGAAGAGCAGCATCGCGACGCCGGGAACGGGGCTCATCGACCGACTTCGGGAGACCATCCCCGAGGCCTGGTTCGGCGTGGGGGACTTCAAGGACTACAGCACCGGGGGTTACGGCGGCACGAACGACTACGCCTACCGGCATCGCCTCGACATCAGCGAATCCGCCGTCGATGCCCAGGACGCGGTCAACGAGCTCACCGCCTCCGGCGGTTCCGATCTGCCGGAAAGCCACGGGCCCGCCCTCTGGGCCATGGCCACCGGCAACGCCCTCCCGGGTTCGAGCGATGTCGCCGGAGGGACCGTCCCCGGTCAGACGGAGTGCCCCCGGGGTACCTCCGGCTACCCCTGCTTCCGCAGTCGGGCGGTCCCCATCGCGGTGCTCTTCAGCGACGTCCCGATGCACAACGGCCCCGGAGGCGCCTACGCCTACGACAACGGCGTCATCGGGGGCCCCGCCCCCACGTTCGTCGAGGTGGTCGCCGCCCTCCAGGGCGCCCGAATCCGATTCGTGGGCGTCACCGTTCGGCAGAACGAGGAGGCCATCGCCCACAAGGAAGCCATCGCTCGGGGCGTCGGCTCCGTCGATGGAGACGACGAGCCTTTCGTCACCACCTGGACCCCGGGATCGCCGATCAGCGACGTCGTCGTCGACCAGATCGAACAGCTCGCCCGGGGTGCCCGTTTCGACGTCACCATCGAGTTCGAGGATGGCCCGGAAGATGCCGTCGACACGGAATCGGCCTTCCTCGAACGGATCGAGGCCGTCGACGGCGGCGAGGTGGCCGAGTGCCCGTTCCGCGTCCCCGTCGACGCCGACGCCGACGGGGTCAACGACACCTTCCTGAACGTCGGCGGCGGGTCCTTCGTGTGCTTCGACGTCTTCGTGAAGGAAAACCGCGTCGTCGACGAGACCCCCGAGCCTCAGCTCTTCCGGGCGACCCTCCGGGTCAAGGGGGACGGCTTCACCGACCTCGACGTCCGGGACATCTACTTCCTGGTCCCTCCGGACCCGGAGCTCGGCGGCATCCGCTGATCCGCGGCCGGGCCGGGTTCTTCGGTCGGTCGCTCCCCCGAAGCGTCCCGGCGAGACCGTCCCCGGGGTTCGACGGGGCCTGGGGGCTTCGGGTATCCTGCCGCCGCCTTACCCAGAGCTTCCCATGACCCCACGCTTCGTCTGGTCCCAACTTCGCCTTCTCCTTTGCGTCCTGGTCCTCTCCGCCGCCGGCTGCGCGGACGACGGTGGCGGCGGCATCGGCAGCGCTGCGGATGCCGACGGCGACTTCCTCACCGACCTGCAGGAAGGCGCCGACGAGCAGGTGGACACGGACCGGGACGGGGTCCCCGACTACTTCGACCTCGACTCGGACGGGGACGGGATCCTCGACCCGGTCGAAGCCGGGGACATGGATCCGGCGACCTCGCCCATCGACAGCGACGACGACGGCATCCCGGATTTTCGCGACCTCGATTCGGACCGGAACGGCATCCCGGACAGGGACGAGGCTTACGTCGACCTCGCCGGCAACCGCAGCGACGAGCTGCTGGACATCTTCGGCGACGGGGTACCGGACTATCGGGACCTGGACGACGACAAGGACAACATCCTCGACGACATCGAGATCGGTCCGGTCCCGGACGCGCCCTTGAACTCGGATGGGGACCTCTGGCCGGGCACGGACCGGCCCCGTCCGAACTATCAGGACCCGGATAGCGACAACGACGGGATCCTGGACGGACACGATCGGGCGACGGATTTCGACCGGGACGGCCTCCGCAATCTGGAGGACGACGATTCGGACAACGACGGCATTCCCGACCGGGAGGAAGCCGGAGACGACGACATCCGCACCATCCCGATCGACACGGACCAGGACGGTTCCCCCGACTTCACCGACATCGACTCGGACGACGACGGCCTGGGCGACGCCATCGAGCGGGAGCGCGGCCTCGACCCTCGCTCCCGGGATACGGATGGGGACGGGGTGCTCGATCTGGTTGAGGTCGTCGCCTGCTTCGACCCGGAGGAGACGGGCTGCGACGACTACCCGACGGACCCGACCCGGAACCCGCGCACCGCCGGGGACTTCGTCTTCGTCATGCCCTTCGAAGACACCCCCAACCCGGAGCGGGACACCTTGAAGTTCGGCACGGACATCCGCGTCGCTGACGTCTACTTCCTGATGGACACCACCGGGTCCATGGGCGGGGCCATCGACAGCTTGAAGGCGAGCCTCTCCCAGCCCGACACCGGCTTGATCGACCGGATCCGGGAGACCATCCCCGACGTCTGGTTCGGCGTCGGAGACCACAAGGACTACAGCGCGAGCCCCTATGGTGGGGGAAGCGACTACGCCTTCGAGCACCGCCTCGACATGAGCGAGTCCGCCGCCGATGCCCAGGCCGCCGTCAACACCCTGAGCGCCTCCGGCGGCTCCGATGGCCCCGAAAGCCAGGGCCCCTCCCTCTTCGCGATCGCGACGGGGGAAGGCCTCCCGGGCCGCTCCCTCGCCGGCGGGGGCACGCTGCCTCCCCGGACGGATTGTCCCCGGGGTCGGGTCGGCTACCCCTGCTTCCGGGAGAACGCCGTTCCCATCGCCGTCCTGATGACCGATGCCCCGTGGCACAACGGTCCCGGGAACGCGAACCCCTATGACAACGGCACCGTCGGGGGGCCCGCGCCGACCTACGACGGGGTGATCAACGCCCTGGTAGGGGCGAACGTCCGTTTCATCGGGATCACCGTCGGCCGCCGGCAGCAGCGTCCCTTCGACCCCGACGATGCGGCCAGCTGCTCCATCACCGAGACGTTCTGGGAGGAAGCGGACCAGCACCTCCGCAACTTCGGAACCGCCGTCGGCAGCGTCGACGCGGAGGACAACCCCTTCGTCACCCGCTGGTTCGCCCCCCCCTTCCCGCGGCCGGACTGCCCGACGCCGCCGGACTCGCCCATCAGCGACGTCGTCGTCGATCAGATCGAGCTCCTCGCCCGGGGCTCCCGCTTCGACATCAGCATCGAGTTCACCGACGGCCCGGAGGACGCGGTGGACACGGAAGACGTCTTCCTCGACCGGGTCGAAGCGGTGGAAGGGGGCGATGTCGTCGACTGCCCCTTCCGCGTGCCCATCGACACGGACGCGGACCGGGTGCCGGACACCTTCTTCAACGTCGCCGGGGGCACCCCGGTCTGCTTCGACGTCTTCGTCAAGGAAAACCGGACCATCGACGAGACGCCCGAGCCCCAGCTCTTCCGGGCGACCCTCACCGTCAAGGGCGATGGTTTCACCACCCTGGACGTCCGGGACATCTACTTCCTGGTTCCCCCGGACCCGGAGCTCGGCGTCATCCGTTGACCCAAGACGACCACCGGTGACCGACCCCCCCGATCGCCGGCGCCCGGTCCTCGACCCCGCCGGGGCGCCTCGTGCCGACGACGGCATCCCCCATGCGGAGCCCGAGGACAGC
>DAPKRP010000272.1:0-2121 GCA_031800515.1 Polyangiaceae bacterium LLY-WYZ-14_1
TTGTCTCGGTCGGTTGGAACGCCGCAGGACAACACCCCCCTCCCGATCCCCTCACGAAAGATTCCTCGACACCCTCTCATCGAGCGGCCGTCATCGACAGGCCGCTCGGTGGGCGACGGATCGGGGTGACGGGGGCGACCGGGTTCCTCGGCCGCCATCTCGTGCGGGTCCTGGGCGAGCTCGGAGCCGAAGTCGTCGCCCTCGTCCGGCGAGTGGAGAAGGGCCGAGCGCTCCTGCCTCCCGGGGTCGCCCTCCGACCCGCCGACCTTGCCGACCCGGACTCCCTGGTCCGGGGGATGCGGGGGCTCGACGCGGTGGTGGCCAACGCGGCCCTCGTCTCCATCGGCCAGCATCGACTCGAGACCCTGATCCGGGACAACGTTCAGGGCACGGTGCACACCCTGCGCGCCGCCGCTGACGCCGGCGTGCTCCGCGTCGCCTTCATCTCTTCCGCGACGGCCTATCGGCCTCGGGGGGCGGGCCACGTCTACGTCGAAGAAGACCCGCTGCTCGATCGGGATGCCCGGGTCGGCCCCTTCGGCCGCTACGCCCTGTCGAAGGCCCTGGCCGAGCGCGCCGCCTGGGATCTCGCCGACGAGCTCGGCCTGTCCCTCTCCACGGTCCGCCCCCACCAGGTGCACGGCGCCTTCGACGGGACGGGCTTCGGCCGCTGGTCCCGTCGGCTCATGGGTCCTCCGGTCACGGTCTTCCCCGCCTACCTCGAGCTGCCGAGCGTCTACGTCGGCGACCTAGCGCTCGCCGTCGGGCGCCTGCTCGCGCGGCCGGCGGCCGCCGGGCGGGCCTACAACATCACCGGTGAGCCCGGCGTGACCTGGTGGCGCCTCCTCGATGCCTGGGCAGCGGCGGGGGGACGCCGCGCGCCGGTGGTGCTGCCCATCCCGGTCCCCATCGTGCGCCGCTTCGACCACCGGCGGGCCGTCCGGGAGCTCGGCTTCCGCAACCGCCCCCTGGTCGAGGGCTTCGCCGAGACCCTCGCCCTCGAGGGGACCTCCGGGGGACCCGGGTCGTAGACGGCGACAACCGGACGGCGTCGGGTGTACACCCACCGCCGTGCGCGTCGGACTTCGCAAAGAACACATCGTCGCCGGTCCCGATTTCAACCGCTGGTGGGTCCCGCCGGCTTCCATCGCGATCCACCTGTGTATCGGCTCCGTCTACGCCTGGAGCATCTTCAACCCGGCGCTGACCAAGGTGGTCGGTGTGGTGGGGAGCGCCGCCGACGACTGGAGCCTCTCGGACGTCGTCTGGGTGTTCAGCGTCGCCATCGTCGTCCTGGGCCTCACCGCGGCGGTTGCCGGCAAATGGCTCGAGCAGGTGGGCCCGCGCCTGGTCGGCGTGGTGGCCGCCGCCTGCTGGGGTGGCGGATTTCTGGTCGGCGGGCTCGGCGTCCTGACGCACCAGCTTTGGCTCTTGTATCTCGGCTATGGCGTCATCGGCGGGGCGGGACTGGGTTTGGGCTACGTGTCGCCGGTCAGCACCCTGATCCGTTGGTTCCCGGACCGGCGGGGGATGGCCACCGGCATGGCGATCATGGGCTTCGGGGGCGGGGCGATGATCGCCGCTCCAATGAAGGAAGCCCTGATCAAGGCCTTCTACGATGCGCCGGATCGGCTGGGAGCGGTCGGTGAGGTCGCCCTCGTCACCGAGGGGGGCCGTCGTCTCGCCCGGGTTGGCGGGGCCCTCCGGGACGTGGTGGTGGTCGGCCCGGAGGACGTCTCGAGCCTGATCGTGCCCGGTGGGCCGGGGGTCTATCTAGCGGGCACCGGCAGCGTCGGCGCGGCCGAGACCTTCTTCGTCCTGGGCGTCGTCTACTTTCTGGTGATGCTGGTCGCCGCCTTCTCCTACCGGGTGCCGGCCCCCGGATGGCGACCGCCGGGCTGGACCCCCCCGTCGGAGGCGGTCCCGGGCAAGGCGCTGATCACCCGGCGGGACGTTCACGTCGACACGGCTCTCCGCACGCCTCAGTTCTATTTACTCTGGGTCGTCCTCTGCCTGAACGTCACGGCGGGAATCGGGGTGCTCGGGGTGGCGAAGACGATGATCACCGAGATCTTCGGCTCGAGCCTGCCCGGAATCGTCGACGGTTCCTTTGCGGCGACC
>DAPKRP010000273.1:0-1502 GCA_031800515.1 Polyangiaceae bacterium LLY-WYZ-14_1
TCGTCGCCGCCTCCTCGCGCTGGCGGATGAGCTTGCGGAGCACGGCGTTGGCCACCCCGGCGAGCCGCCCTCCCCGCCGGCTCCGCACCCAGCCGACGGCGTCCGAGACCACCGCGTGGTCCGGCACCCGCTCGAGGAACAGGAGCTGGTAGGCGCCGGCCCGGAGCGCCGCCCGGAGGGCCCCGTCGAGCCGCCGCCCCCCGCGGTCGAGCAGCTTCCCGAGGCGTTGGTCCAGGGTCGGGAGCGCCCGTAGGGCCCCGTAGACCACCTCCGTCGCGAGGGCGGCGTCCCGGGGGTCGAGCCGCCCCCGCCGGAGCGCTCCGTCGAGGGCCGGGGCGGCGTAGGCCTGGCCTTCAGCGACCCGCTCGAGCACCTCCATCGCCACCGCGCGTCCCGGCGACACGCCCGAAGCGGCCGGCTCCGTCACTCGGCGACGACCCAGTCCCCGGACCCGCTCCCGAGCCGGTCGAGGTCGTTCCGCAGGGCGAGGACCATCAGCAGCACCAGGATGGTCAGGCCCACCACGCTCGCGTAGCGGGAGAGCCGGGGGCTCAGCGGACGCTGCCGCAACCATTCGAGGAGCACGAAGACCAGGTGCCCTCCGTCGAGGAGCGGCACCGGAAGCAGGTTGAGCAAGCCGAGGTTGATGCTGAGGATCGCCAGCGCGGTCAGGAAGTCGAGGGTCTCGCCTTCTTCCACGGCGATCCCCGTGAACTCGTAGATCGCCAGCGGTCCCCCGAGGGTGCGCAGGGAGAGCTGCCCCTGGACGAGCCGCACGACGGACCAGACGGTGACCTCGATCCCCTCCCAGGTGCTTTCGAGGGCCTCGGCCAGGGCGTAGCGAAGGGGCCGGGGATTGGGCACGCCCTGGTCCACCTTCCGGGGCATCCAGTTCCGCATGCCGACGACCCAGCGCTCGAAGAGCTCGCCGTGGACGCTCTCCCCGGCCTCCCGGGTCAGCTGGTAGGTGCCGCGGCGGATCGCGCCTTCGTGGACCCAGGTGAGCTCGTGCGTCCCGTCGCCCGCCCGCAGGTCGGCGAGAAAGGTCGCCCAGAGCCGAACCGTCCGGCCATCGAGGGCGAGGAGTCGGTCGCCGGGGACGATGCCCAGGCGATGCGCCGCCGAGCCGGGGTCCACGGCGCTGACGTAGAGCTCGGCGGGCTCGAGCCCGGCCCGCCGGACCCCGCTGCCCGCCCCGGGGGCGGGCATCAGCTGGGCGACGAGGGGGTCGTAGACCTCGAGCTCGGCCAGCCCGCCGAGGGCGTTCGGCACCCGCCGTGGCCGAAGCGCCGTGACCGGCACCAGCGTTCCCCGGTTGTCCTCGAGCACGTCCTCGAGCTCCCGCCATCCTTCGATGGGGTGCCCCCCCGCGGCGACCACCCGGTCGAAGGTCTGCAGACCCGCCCGGGCGGCAGGCCCCTCCGGGTCCGGGATGCCCAGGATCGGAAGGGGATGGTGGGGGATGATGCCGATGCGCCCGACCTCCCCGGGCAGGTCCAGGG
>DAPKRP010000274.1:0-2569 GCA_031800515.1 Polyangiaceae bacterium LLY-WYZ-14_1
GCCGGGGCTGCCCCGAGCGCCGGCGACTTCGTGGCGAGCCGTCTCGCCCTGGCCCAGGCGCTGCGCCTCGACGGTCGCCCCGGCCTCGCCGCGGAGACGCTGGCGGAGGCCCGGACCCGCCGACCCAACGCCCCAGCCCTCGCCGCCGCCCTCGCCCGCTGCCTGGAGATCGCCGGCGCCTGGGAGGCGGGCCTGGCGCTCTGGGCCAGCCTGAGCCCGGAGGCGGCGGACCCGCCGGCTCGGGGGCGTCCCGGCGACGGTGGCGGGTCGAACGCCCCTTCGGCGCCGGACCGCGCCGCGGCCGCCGCCGCCGTCGTCGTCGTCCCGGAGCACGGACACGACCCGGACGACGACGGCGGGGGCCTCGACGCCGATCAGATCCGCCGCGCCCGGGCCGCCCGTCTTCACCGGACCGGGCACCATCGGGCGGCGGCCCGGGCCCTGACCCGGCACCTGGTCCTCGCCCCCGACGACCTGGTCGCCTGGGTCCGGCTGGCCGAGGCCCAGCAGGCGGCCGGCGAGCTCGAGGCCGCTCGGGAGACCGCCGTCCGCGTCCTGCCCTGGGCGCACACGGCGACCTTGGCCGAGCGCCTCCGGGAGCTCGCCGCGACGACCACCGCGCCTTCCGATCCGGCGGGACGATGAAGGAGCTCGCCCAGCCCCCGGGCGCTCAGTACTCGCCGAAGAGGTCCTGGATCCGCACGTCGAGGGCCGTCGCCACTTTGTAGAGACTGCTGATGGACGCGCTCGACTCGGCCCGTTCGATCTGGCTCAGCAGGGACACGGACAGCCCGGTGCGCCGGGCCATCTGCTTCAGGGTCAGCGTTCGGTCCTTGCGCAGGCCCCGGATCGTCTCCCCGATGACCCGGTGGAGGTTTTCTTCGGGGCTCCGAAGCAGCCCCTTCTTCCGCATCACCCGGTCGAGGACCTCCCGGAACTCCTCCGGGTTGAACGGCTTCTTCAGGTAGTCGACGGCATCGAGCTTCATCGACTGGACGGCGGTGTCGAGGGACGGGTAGCCGGTGAAGATCACGACGGCGACGTCCGTGTCCACCCGTCGGATCCGCTTGAGCACTTCGACCCCGTCCACCCCGGGCATCATCAGATCCAGGATGACCAGGTGGTAGCCGCCGACCTTGACCTCGTCCGGGGCGGCGGCCGGGTCTTCCATGGTCTTGACCTCGAAACCATCCGTGGTGAGGAAGGTCTCCATGAAATCGAGGATGCCCCGGTCGTCGTCGACGACCAGCACCTTGACCGGCGGGACGCCTTTCGACGACGTCATCTGTTCTCCCCCCGGGCGCTCGGGCCCGTCATCGGGTGTCGTTCCCGGCTGCAGATCTTGAGGCGTGTCTTCCACGGCCCGCGGATCCTTACACGTTTTCGCCCCCGGCGGTGCTGGCTCGGGCCCGCCGCGTCCTGCCCGGGGCCGGAGGGTGGATGGTCGGGGCGAGAGGATTTGAACCTCCGACCTCACGGTCCCGAACCGTGCGCGCTACCAGACTGCGCTACGCCCCGATCTGGGCGGACCGGGGCCCGCCGAAAGGACGCGAAAGCTAGCGGTGGGGCCTGGGGCTGTCAATCGGCTCGGCGCCGGAGCCGGACCACCTGGTAGGCGTCCGGCCCGTGGTCTCCTCGGGCCGACCAGGGGCCGATGCGGAGGACGCCGTCCGGGTCGCCGCCTCCGGCCCCGACGACCTCGAAGCCCATCCCCGCCGGGCCCGACCGAAAGCCTTCCACCACGCCGATCCCCTCCTGGCGGGAAGGGCTGCAGACGGCGTAGATCAGCAGCCCGCCGGGGCGCACGAGGCGCGCCGCCTGGGCCAGGATCGCCCCCTGGGTCCCGGCGAGCCGGCCGGGGGCCGCCTCGTCGACGCGCAGGAGGATCTCGGGACGCCGGTGCACCGTGCCGAGCCCGGTGCAGGGAGCATCCACCAGCACCCGATCGAAGGCGCCTTCCGGCAGCCCGCCGGTCCCCACCGTCAGGTCGACGACCCGGGTCTCGAGGGGGACCTCGGCGAGTCCCAATCGATCCAGCTCCGGCGGGATGCGGTCGAGCTTCCCCTCGTGAAGGTCGACGGCGACGAGGCGACCCGTGGGACCGACCGCCTGGGCGAGGACCGCCGTCTTTCCACCGCGTCCCGCGCAGGCGTCCAGGACCGACTCGCCGGGACGAGCCTCGACGGCGGCGGCGACCCGCTGGGCCCCCTCTTCCTGGATGGCGAACCGCCCTTCGGCCCAGCCGGGCAGACGACGGGGGTCGCCGGCGTGGCGAAGGAGGACGGCGCCGGGGGCGGCGTCGCCTCGTTGCACCTCGGCCTCCGGCCGGGCGACTCGAAGGGCCTCGATCACGGCGTCGATCTGGCCGGGGTCGGGGGCGCCTGCCGCGGGGCGCGCCGCCACCCGAATCCCGACCGGGGGAGGCATCCGGCGGCCGGCGATGAAGGCCTGCCAGCGCGCTTCGGCCTGGGCCGGGTCGGGGCCCCCATCGAAGGCCTCCCGCACCCAACCCGGGAGCTCCAGGCCGCCGGCGGGGCCCGCCCCGCCCCCGGTCGTCGCCGCCTCCTCG
>DAPKRP010000275.1:0-4278 GCA_031800515.1 Polyangiaceae bacterium LLY-WYZ-14_1
CCTGCTAGTTTTCCCGCCGTGGAGGACCTGCCCGCGGGTTACGGGGTCAGCCTGCTCCAGAGCCTGCTGGCCCTGGTGGCGGTCTCTCTGCTGGCGTGGGTGGTGCTCCGACTGCTGGCCCGAACCGGCTTCGGCCAGGGCGGCTTCGGCGGCGGGAGCCCAGGGCGGCGCGGCCGGATCGAAGTGCTGGAACGTCGCGTCCTCGACGCGCGGCGGATGCTCTGGATCGTGCGGGTCGGGGGGCGCAGCTGGCTCCTCGGGGCCGGGGAGTCGGGGGCCCCGGAGGTGCTGGCGGAGCTCGACCCGGCGGACCTGGCGGACGCCCCGGACCCGGAGAACGCCGGCGAGGCAGCCCGCTCTCCGGACCGAGATGCGCCGCCGACGCGGTAGGCCCCTTGCCGACCGCCACGGACCGCGACGCCGCCGGCCGCGGGCACCGCCGGGCGGTCGCCGGCTACTCCGCCGCTTCCGCCGCTTCTCCGGGAGCCGGCTTGGCCTGACCGGGCTGGAGCCCACAGCTCGCGGCGAGGACCTCGGCGATGTCGAGGATCTCGACCTCTTCTTCCTTGTCCGCGCTCTTGAGCCCGTCGGTCAGCATGTAGGCGCAGAAGGGACAGGCGGCGGCAACGGTGGTCGCCCCGGTGTCCACCAGCTGGAGCGTCCGCTTGTTGTTGACCCGTTCCGTGCCCGGTCGCTCCTCCATGAACACCTGGGCGCCCCCCGCGCCGCAGCACAGCCCCCGGTTCTTGTTCCAGTAATCGACCTCGACGAGCTCGAGGTCGGGCACCGATTCGAGCACCTGCCGCGGGGACGCGTAGATGTCGTTGTAGCGGCCCAGGTAGCAGCTGTCGTGGAAGACGACTTTGCCGGCGACCGCTTGGTTGGGATCGAGCTTCTTCCGGGCGACCAATCCCATCAGGAAATCGGCATGGTGGACGACTTTGAACTTGCCGCCGAAGTCGGGGTATTCGTTCGCCAGGGTGTTGAAGCAGTGGGGGCAGGTGGTGACGATGACCTTCTTGCCGACCTCGTAGCCGTTCAGGGTCTCGACGTTCTGTTCCGCCATGATCTGGAACAGATATTCGTTCCCGGCGCGGCGGGCGGGGTCACCGGTGCAGGTTTCTTCCGTGCCCAGGATGGCGAAGTCGACCTCCGCCGCCTTGAGCAACCGGGCGGTCGCCTGGGCGATGCGCTTGCCCCGGTCGTCGAAGCTGGCCGCGCAGCCGACCCAATAGAGCACCTCGGCGTCCGGCTTGTCCGACAACAGCGGGACGTCCAGGCCTTCCGTCCAGTCCGCCCGGTCCATGGACGACTGGTTCCAGGGGTTGCCGTTCGTCTCGATGCCGTTGAAGGCGCGCTGCAGGTCCGGCGGGAACTCGCCCTTGTTCATGACCAGCTCCCGACGCATGCCGACGATCTTGTCGACGTAGCTGATCATCACCGGGCAGAACTCCTCGCATGCCCGGCAGCTCGTGCAGGCCCAGAGGACGTCCGGATCCATCAGATTCGGAACGATCTCGACCACCGTGTCGGACCGGAAGTAGCCCTCCGCGGGGGCCGGCGGGTAGGTGTGGAGCTCCTCCTTCGGCATCTCCGCGTCGGGATCGTCGGCGGCGATCCCTTCCAGGCCGCCGACCAGCGGTTTCCCGACCCCGTCGGTGCCCCCAAGGAGGTCTTCTTCGGCCTCGTAGAGGTGGTCCCGGAGGGCCAGGGTCAGATGCTTCGGGGAGAGCTTCTTCCCGGTGACGTAGGCGGGACAGTTGTCCGAGCAGCGCCCGCATTCCGTGCAGGTGTAGAGGTCGAGGATGTGGTTCCAGTGGAGGTCGGTGACCTTGTTGATCCCGACGGATTCTTCCCGTTCCACCCGGCCTTCCAGATCGTCGACGGGCGGCAGCCGGCCGGCGGGCTTCCGGTAGCGGGTGAAGACGTTCGGGATCGCCGTGATGATGTGAAAATGCTTCGAGTAGGGGAGGATGTTCAGGAAGGCCAGGACCAGGGTGGAATGGGTCCAGAAGCCGAAGTGTCCCAGCCAGAGCAGCGCCTGATCCGACGCGCCCTGTAGGCTGAAGGCCACCACGGACCCCGCCGGCTCGAAGGGCAAAAAGGCGAGCTCTTCCCCGTGGATCCGTGTCTCCCGAAGGATCCACGCCCCGTCGTAGAGGATGTCGGTGACCATCATGGTGGCGATGATCCCCAGGATCATCAGGCCCTCCCAGCCCAGGGTCATCCGCTTCGACCGGGTCACCACCCGGAGCCAGACGAAGACGGACACCCCCGCCAGCACCAGGATGGCGAACACGTCCTTCGCCAGGGCGTAGCCATCGCCGAGGAGGGTGCCGCGGCCGAGCACCCCCCAGAAGTCGAAGTCCGCGTCGTAGCCGCGGGCCCAGAGCATGATGCTCCGGAGCAGCAGCACCAGGAAGCCGGCGAAGATCGCCATGTGGGCGATGCCCGCCGCCCGATAATAGGGCATTCGCCGCTGCCCGAAGGCGTAGACGGCGACGTCCTTGATCCGGGACCAGAGCTCGCCGCCGGACAGGCTGAAGTCGCGGTCGTGGGTGCCGACCAGAAGCTGCCGCGTCCGCCGCCGCGCCGAGTAGGCGAAAATCGCGAGGTTGACCAGCAGCACCAGCGTCATCGCGGTGGGATTCATTGAGCTTTTTCCTCTCTACCGAATGGTAGGTTGGCCATCACGGCGCATCGCGTCAAACCGCGAGTCACGTCCGGGGTCACGGCCCGGGGCGGGCGGACGGCGGCCAGGGATGCCCGGGGGCCGGACCCGTCGAACGCGACGGGGCAGAGCGCCCCGGCGCCCGCAGCGGCGGACGCCGGGCGGCGGCTACTTCGGAAGCTTGGCGTCGAAGAAGGCCCGCAGCTTGATGAGGTTCTTTTCTTCCGGGGCGAACCCGGGGGCCTCGTAGGTGCGGGCGAAGCCTTCGACGTCGGAGATGAACTCCCGGCGCACCCCTTCGTCCGCCAGGATGTCGGAGACGGTCCGCCCCCGGGCGGCCCCCCGCTTGAGGCCCTGGGTGTAGGTGAGCAAGCGGTGGTTCAAATCGTCCCCGAGGAACTCCTTGATCACGTCGCAGTCGTTCGCCAAGGCGCCGATGTCCTGCATCTTGTCCGCGGGGACGTTGGCCAGGTCCTCGTCCGCGGCGATGCCGGCGGCCATCCGAAGGACGAAGGCGTCGTCCAGGTAGCCGATGTCGTCGATGCCGTCCGGGATGAGGTCGAGGGACTTGAACAGGTAGTTGAGCCCGCCGGCCAGCGCCTCTCGGGCGGCATCCGGGGTCGCCGGCTCACCGACCACCCCCGCGACCTTCTCCGCGTCATCGCCCAGGGCGCGGAGCCAGGTGGGGAACGTCTCGAGGAACTTCGCCTGCGTCTCGCTGCTCATGAATCCTCCGCGCCGGGACCGGCGACGCCGCCCGGGTCGGCCCGCCGCCGCACCCTGGTCGCCGAACCCGTGCCGGGCGCGACATTACCCGAAGCGGCACGGGGGAGCCACCGCGAGGAGGGGGCTCCGGAGAAGGTCTTTCCGGGCCCGGCGGCGATGGGTATGCTCCCGCCCCCATGCGACTTCCTGGCTTGATCCGGTCCGGTTTTCCGGGCCTCATCGCCCTGCCGGCCCTGGCTGCGTTGGCCGTTTCTTCACCCGCTCCCGCGTCCGCCCAGGCGGACGCCGACGAGCCGCCGGCGGCGCGGGCGGCGGACGAGGCGAACCAAGCGGCCTCGAACGAAGGGAGCGCCGACGGCGATGCGACGAACGCGCTGGCGGAAGCGACCGCCGAGGCCGCCGGCGAACCGACGGGGCAGGCCGCCATCGACGAATACCGACGCCCGGTCCTCGTGATCCCGGTTCGCGTCACGCCGGACCGCGTGCCGGAAGAAGCGACCGCGGCGATCGCCGGTGCCGTCGCCGCCCGCCTGGGCCCGGCGGCGGAGGGACGTCCCACCCAGGTCGTCGACGACCCCGCCACCCTCGAGAAGTTCGCCAACTGCCCCACGGAGCCGCCGGCTGAGGGGGAAGAGGGGATGACCCCGGAACAGTGCCTCGGGGCCGGCGTCGCGATCACGAAGGGCGAGGCCGGGGTGATCGTGCGCCTCGACCGGCGACGGCCCCGGCGCTCCCCCTACCAGGCGACCATCACCGTCCGGGCCCGACGCACCGGAGAGGTGGTCGGGGGCCCCATCGAGGTCTCCCTGGACCAGGACGGGGACTACGCCGCGCTCCTCGCCGAGCCCCTGACCCCCCTCGAGGACGCGATGCCTCCTCCC
>DAPKRP010000276.1:0-4410 GCA_031800515.1 Polyangiaceae bacterium LLY-WYZ-14_1
CCATCGGTCAGGCGGAGCTCATGTTCGACGCCCTCGACGGGGTGGCGGACCCCTTGTCCTTCCACCGGGAGGAGGGCGCGGGCCACTGGTGGGACCGGGACCCGGACGAGCCCGGCGCCGACTGCGTCGACTGGGAGCCGATGTTCGCCCAGATGGCGGAGACCCGGCGGGACCCCCTGCCATTGGACTTCGTCTTCACCTCCCCGTCCCCGGGGGTGAGCGCCGTCCACTCCTACCTCACGCTGCGCTCCGTCGAGACGCCGATGGCCGACGTGGTCGCCCGCTCGACCCGGGAGGCGGACGATCTCGTGCGGCTCGTGGTCGACAACGGCCGCGCCTACGAGGTGGACGGGGCGGCGCTTCGGGCCCGGGGCGTGACCCGCATCGCCCTCGGCGCCGACGGCGCCCCCCAGGAGCTCCCCGACGGGGTGCTCCAAGTCGGCCCCCGGGATGGCAAGACCCGGGACGCCGAAGGCCCCTTCCACCAGGCCTTCCATCGTCCCTTCTGCTTCGTCTATCCCGACGACGGCCCCGAGACCTACCGGCGCTACGCCTCCTGGCTCATCGCTCAATGGACCCTCATCGGGAACGGCCACGCCTGCGCCCTGCCCCTCTCCGCGGTGGATCGGGTCCGGGGCGGCGGCCGCAGCCTGATCTACCTAGGGGTCGACGCCGATGCGATCCCCGGCGGCGGCCCGGACGGGTTCGCCTGGGGGCCCGACGCGGTCACCGCCGGCCCCCGCACCTTCGCCCCGGCCGCACCGGCGGACGGCGGCGACGACACCAACCCGGGCATCGCCTTCCTGGCCGTCTTTCCCGACGAGGACCCCGGGGACGTCGGCGTCTCCGCCGTCCTCGCCACCACCGCCGGGGACGAGGCGCTGCTCTACCGCGTCATGCCCTTCAGCAGCCGCGCCGGCCTCCCGGACTGGGTCGTGTTGAGCGACCAGGGCCTCCTCGCCGCCGGCTTCTTCGCCCCCGCCGACTGGCGCTTCGCCCCGGACCTCGCCGATGGGCTGTAGTGCCCGGCCCGGGAGCTTCAAACCGGCGGACCGGCGCAGCGCGGTCGTGGCTCGGTGACGATGCCACGTGCATCCCCACCGATGACACCAAAACGTCACCAAATCGGTCTTGTAAGCCCGAGCACACGATGGCCTGCTCAGTCTTGGCATGACTCTCCAATCCAATCCAATCCAATCCAATCCAAACCAATCCAATCCAATGCAGTCATCGCGCCATGGGCTTCGTCGTCACTCTGACGACGGCTGCTGCTTCGGGGTGCGCTGCACCGGTTGACCTCCCCGAGGCTGCACAGTCCAAAACGCTCAGCCTGGAATTCTCGGTCACTGATTGCAGCGATTACGACGACCTGCCGGACCCCGACGAGTTCTGCAGGTACAACGAGGACGGCAGCATCTCGTTTTCCAGCACTGACCCTAACGTCGATCCTCCGCCCACCGAAGGAGAGGGCCCAGGGACCGGCGATCCCAGTCGACGGGGCTTCTGTTGGATAAAGAAGATCCGCGGGCAGCTCACCGCGGGTTCGCACGTTGGTGTCAGGGCGAACGGTGGTTGGGAAAGGTTCGTCGAGCTGAATCCCGCCGACGCGAATCGTTTGAATCCCGTGCCCTTCGAGATTGAAACCGAGTGCATCCGATTCGAAGACCTCTCGCCCTTCACGTCGACGAGCGGATGGGATGCGCGCCGCTCACCGCATGAGCTCCGCCTCCCCGGCAGCCTGACCACCCGGGGAAACGGAGCCGCGATCTTCAACCGCGGCCTCTGTCCTCTGACGGAGATCGAAGGTCCGTTGACCGAGCCCACCAGTGGCGGGCAACAACTGACCGCTTACGTGAAGTCTCCGGAAGCGGGCTTGGACCCGATCATCCCTCTCGCGCCGCCACTGCCGCGTCCGGGGGACATGCGCGTGCAACGGAGCGGGCCCGTGGCCAGTGGAGCCGACCTCATCTTCAGGTCCGAGTGCAGCACGTTCGTCACCCCGTTGGGCACCCCCGGGAATCCCTGGAAGTGGCACACGGGCTCGGGGGACCGGTTCTACCGCGCGACTTCCGGAGCGCCAGACCCGATCCAGAGCACTCCCTTTTCGCGTGCCAATCAGGCCGACGACATCTGCTACCTCGCGGGGTTCCGCATCGACGCCGGGGGCCCGATGAGCACCGAGATCAACACCAACGCGGCGGGAGACTTTCAAGTCGTGGCACCCCTCGGGACGCCGGCCATCACGGCGGAGACGATCGTCGAGTGTATTCCTATCGACCAGAGCTGAGAGCGTGAACCGAATGTCGACGACGTCACACCGGGTTGGTCGGCTCGTGCTTGCACTAGCTGCCTTCGGACTCGCTTCCGCCTGCGATGGAGGTGTCGACACCGCGCCGACCGACGCGGGGCCTCCATGTCAAGGAATTGCCACCTCGTGCGTGGAGGTGCCCGCAGACGCGTGCTCGGAGCAGCGGGGATGTACTTTCGCGTCTGGCTGCTATGAGCGCGAGCCGCGCGTTCCATGCCGTGACCGAGATCCCGACTCGGAAGAATGTATCTTCGCCAACGGCTGCGGAGTCAGCTCAAGCGTTGGTCCCAACGGCGATATCGTCGACACCTGTACCGGTACCCTCCGCGCCTGCGAGCTCGAAGAGCGAGAGCCTCAGTGCCTCAACAACGAGTGCGATTTCGGCGACTACTGCGCAGGGGACCCGGTGCCCTGCCCGGAGCTGAGCGTCGAAGACTGCACCCGGCAGCGCGGATGCCTGCTTCGAGAGTAATCTGCTTCAGGATCTGGCACCGCAGCCCAGAAGGGTGCTCGTCAAATACCCTTGGAGCCTAGTACCTCTACCTCAGCAGCGCGCGGGCACCGGGAGCTGCGGGGATACCCGCAAGGTGGAATGATGAAGGTCGAGTTGGCGATGCGGTCCATGGAAGGCGTTGACCGGGCCGGGCGGGTCGTCTGCGGCTCGCTCACGATGTGCGTCGTGTTGGCGCTCGGGGCCTGTGCGGCGAGCCGTCGCGATGGGACCGGGGCAACGGTGGATGGCGGGACCGGGGCAGCCGCGGACGACCTGACGGTCTGCGCTGGGGCTGGGGACCAAGAATCCGGGATCCTCGCCTTCGCCGGTCTGGAAGACCCAGAGACCCCGGGCGCCTATCAATTGGTAGCGATTCGAGCGGTTGGCGAGGTCGAGGTCCTCGGCGCCATTCCGCCGACAACGGGTTCGCAGGCCGCTGGGATCGCCCAGTTTCCACCAGATGGCGCACCTCACGTTTGGTATTTTTGCCAGGGAGACTGCCGGAGCCAGCCGACGACCCGCGTCGTTCGGTTCGGACCTGGCGAAGACCCGAAGGACCTCCTCGTCCCTGGCGACGCGCGGTATCGCGGGGTCTCGGCCGATGGTGGACTCCTGTGGATCGGTCGACAGTCGGACCGGGTGAGTGCGTTCTACGACCTTCGAACGGGCCGGGTGGTCGACCTGCCTCTGGGCGTGCGACCACCCACCGTCCGTCTCGAACGGTTCGAGAGGATCGACGGGTGGACCCCGGCGCAAATGTCGTCGTCCGAGATTGGCTTCGTGAACCAGGTGGGCGAGCTTCGAACCGTCACGCCCCCGGAGGGACGAAGCTTCGTGTTCATCGACTCCCACAATCGCGTCAGGCCCGCTCCGCCTTCTTCTAGTGACCGGGTCGCCGCGATTCCCTGGCGCGGTCGCTGGGTCGCCCTGTCGACGGGTGACCGGCCGGCCGACGGGGTCTCCGTGTCGGTGATCTCACCGGCCCCGGGCGAGGCGCGTCGCGACGTCCCGATGCCCGCGCCGCAGGAGATCCGCCTGGTCGAATCCGGACCGACCTTTCTGGCCCTTTATCCCCCGGCCCGGCTGGACGTCACGCTGGGGCCGGTGGCCGTGTTCGACCCGAGCACGGAACGGTTCATCCGCGCCCCGGCCCTCGAGACGCCCCGGCGACCGGGAGAAGACGACTACCACCGCCCCCGGGTCCAGGACGGGCGGCTCGTGTTCGGACGCGACCGGCTGCTGGCCGTATCCCTCGAGACGGGGACCGTCGAGATCATCGACGCCGCTGCCCGCGGGGCGCTCGCCGGGACCGAGCTCCTCCCCTCTCCGACATACGATGGTTTCGGCTCGCTCGCCCTGGGTCCCGGGGGGGAGCTCGCCGTGCCGGTGCACGCCGGTCCCGACTCGGGCCTGATCGTTGGAGCTCCCGACGGCCCCCGGCGGCGGGTCGGCCGGCCCGTGTTCGGCGTCGGCGAATGGCGCGTCGCCCCGCTCGGTTCAGGCGCCTGGTACTTCGAGGTTGGCGCGGGCCCCATCGCCGCGGACGCGACCGTCTGGCCCGGCGAGGCCGCCCCCGACGCCGTTCCCCTGGGAACGGCCCAGATCATCC
>DAPKRP010000277.1:0-3022 GCA_031800515.1 Polyangiaceae bacterium LLY-WYZ-14_1
ACCACCGACGCCACGGCGACGACCCCGGGGCAGAGCCTCCATCGCGACCTCGCTGCCCCCAACCTGGACCAGGTGGTCGACGGCGCGATCCGCAAGGTGGCCCCCCTCTGGCCGCTCAAGCACTTCGTCGCCGTCAATCCCTACCTCGGCCTCATCGACCGGGACTTCGGCGAGGTCGCCGACCTGATGGCGCGGACGGCGGGGGCCCGGACGACCGCCCCCCGCGCCTTCTACGCCGAGGCGATCGACCGCGGCCGCATCACCCGGGAGGACTTGGACCAGGCCCTCGCCGCCATCGGTCCCTTCGGCTCCGGCCCGAAGACCGTCGACGCGCTGATCGCCTTCGCCCAGGGGGAGGGCGACGACCATCTGACCGAGGTCGAGGTCGCCCCGACGGTGGGGGACGTCGCTCGGGAGGCGACCGGCACGGACTGGGCCCGCTTCGCCATCGAGGCGATCAGCCGCTGGGCGGGAAGCCACTTCGACCAGGGACAGGCCTTCTGGCATTCCCCCTGGGGGGACCGCTCGCCGTATGCCGCCTGGCACGCGGAAGCCCAGATCGACCGCACCCCGGAGCTCTCCGGGCTCGCCGGGTTCCGGCGGGTCATCGCCGGCCTGCCGGGGGAGGCGGACCGGGCGATCGAGGTCGCCCTGGAGCGCCTCGGGGTGCCCGCCCAGGGGCTCGACCTCTATCTGCACCGGCTGCTGATGACTGTCGGCGGGTGGGCCGCCTATGCGCGCTACCAGGTCTGGGATAGCGAGCTCTACGGCGGGACCAACCCGAACCTCTCGGAGCTCCTGGCGGTGCGCCTCGCCTGGGAGGTCGGGATCCTGGAAGGCCTCGGAGGCGCGTCCTCGACCGTCGGTCGGGCCTGGGAGAGCCGGCGGCAGGCCCTTGGGGAAGACCACCCCCCCGCCGCTGCCAGCACGGCCCTGGCCGGCGAGCTGGCGCTCCACGCCGCCTTCGAGAGCGCGGTCCAGCGGGAGCTCGTCGGAAAGATCCACGCCCGACCCGCCGCCCCGGAGCAGTCGGCGAACCGCCCGAAGGTGCAGGCGGTCTTCTGCATCGACGTCCGCTCGGAGGTCTATCGGCGCAACCTCGAATCCGTCGACCCGCAGGTGGAGACGCTCGGCTTCGCCGGGTTCTTCGGCTTCGCCCTCGAGTACCTGCCCCTCGGCGAAGAGGGCGGCGGCTCCCAGTGCCCGGTGCTCCTGACCCCCCAGTTCACCATCTCCGAGACGCTCCGGGGGGCCTCCGGGGCCGAGGTGGCCGAGGCGGTGGCTCGGAAGGACGCCCGCCGGGTGGCGGAGCGGGTCTGGCGCGGGTTCAAGTTCGCCGCCGTCTCCTGCTTCGGCTTCGTCGGGCCCGTCGGCCTGGCCTACGCCAAGAAGATCGTCACGGACCTGCTGGGCAAGAGCCGGCCGGTGACCCATCCCGTCGACTTCGGCCTCGACGCGGAGTCCCGGGCCGCCCGCGCCCCGGAGCTCGCCCCCGGGGACCACGGGGGTCAGGCGACGGGTCTGCCCGGAGAGCAGCGCCTCGCCCTGGCGGAAGGCGCGCTCCGGGCGATGAGCATGACCCATGACTTCGGCCGGCTCGTGCTCCTCGCCGGCCACGGATCCACCACGGTCAACAACCCCCACGCCACCGGCCTCGACTGCGGCGCCTGCGGCGGCCACACCGGGGAGGCGAACGCCCGGGTGGCCGCGGCGGTCCTGAACGACCCGGAGGTTCGGACGGGCCTCAAGGGGAAGGGCATCGACCTGCCGGACGACACGATCTTCCTGGCCGGGCAGCACGACACCACCACCGACGAGGTCACCATCTTCGACCGGGAGCTGGTTCCGGAAAGCCATCGGGGCGACCTCGCGGAGCTGGACGCCGTCCTCGCGGAGGCGGGCAAGCGCACCCGTCGGGAGCGGGCGCGGCTGCTCCGGGTCGACACCTCGGGGCCGGTGGACGGCCCCGTCCTCGAGCGGAGCCGCGATTGGTCCCAGGTGCGGCCCGAGTGGGGCCTCGCCGGCTGCGCGGCGTTCATCGTGGCGCCCCGGTCCCGGACCCTCGGGGTCGACCTGGGGGGCCGGTCGTTCCTCCACTCCTACAACTGGCAGGAGGACGACGGCTTCGGCGTCCTCGAGCTGATCATGACCGCGCCGATGGTCGTCGCGAGCTGGATCAGCCTGCAGTACTACGGGTCGACGGTGGACAACCGGGTCTTCGGCTGCGGGAACAAGACCCTCCACAACGTGGTCGGCACCCTCGGCGTGCTCGAGGGCAACGCGGGCGACCTCCGGGTCGGCCTCCCCTGGCAGTCGCTCCACGACGGGGAGCGCCTCATCCACGAGCCCGTGCGCCTCAACGTGATGATCGAAGCCCCCATCGACGCGATGAACGAGATCATCGGGAAGCACGAGATGGTGCGGCACCTCCTGGACAACGGCTGGCTGCACCTCTTCCAGATCGACGCCGACGGCCGCATCGCGAAGAAGTACGCCGGCGGCCTCGACTGGCAGGCCCTCGGCAACTGACCTCCGTCGAACTCGCCCCGCCGCCCGCTGCGCCTCAGCGGACGTCGACCCGAACCGGTTCCCGGGTGAGGTCGGCGGCCACCCGGAGGGGCGCGGCGTCCGGGGCGAGGTCGATCCGGACCGCGGTCTCTCGCCCGAGGGGAGGGCAGCGGAGGACGAGTCGATGGACCCCCGGCGGGACGGCGAGCTGCCGGAGGGGGGTGTTCCCGACGGGGCGACCGTCGAGCTCCACCTCGGCCCAGGGGATCGCGGTGACCACCACCCGGCGGAGGGCGCTGGCTCCAGGGGGCGAGGCGGCGTCCGGCGAAGCGGAGGCCCGGGGGCCCTTTCCCGGCTGCCTTTCCTTTGCGGGCGGGGCGGCCCGGCGTCGACCTGCCGCCGGGGGGGCGGCCGGAGGCGCCGGGGCGCCTGCTGCCGGGGACGGCGGCGCCCGGCCCTCCGGCAGCGGGGCCGACGGCGGCGACGGCGGCGACGGCTCCCCCCGCACCTCGGC
>DAPKRP010000278.1:0-8523 GCA_031800515.1 Polyangiaceae bacterium LLY-WYZ-14_1
GCCCCCGCCGCCGGATTCCGAAGGGCCGATCGTCCTGTCCGTCTCGAAGGACGGCGATGTTCGCCTGAACAAGGAAGTCGTCTGCGACGGCATCGATCAAGAGTCGCTGCCGGAAGCCTGCCGGCAGCGGCTCTACTCGAAGGTCACCGGGTTCCTTCGAGCCCGGGGGACCCGCACCCTCTTCTTCGACGCGGCGGACAAGGCGAAGTTCGGTCGCGCCATGCAGGCCATGGACGTCGCCCGGGACGCCGGGGCGAAGACCATCGCGGTGGCCACGGAACCGCTGGCCGGGGTCAACGACTGAAGAACGCGGCCCGGTCGGTACCGGCCGGGTCCCTCGCTTGGTGGGTGGACGAGATGCGTGACGCGCTGCTGCGTGGAGCTGTGTGGCTTGCGGTCGGTTTCGGCTGGCCGGCCGGTTGGGCTTTGGCCCAGGAAGACCCCGGGGAAGCGGCCGACGACGCCGGCGGGGCCGCGGCGGACGCCGCCCCGGCCGATGCCGATGAGGGGGATGCCGATGAGGGGGATGCCGGCGAGGCCGATGCCGGCGAGGCCGATGCGGCGGAAGGGGCCGGAGACGCCCCCGCCGCCTCGGATCGCCCAGGGGCGGACGACGCTGCCGACGTCTCGGCGGGCGCGGACGCGGAATCCCCGGAAGCGGACGCCGGGGGCGGGGATAGCGGCGACCTGTCCGGCGCCATCACCACCTCGGAAGCCCTCACCGACGAGCAGCTGCTGAACGTCGACGAGTCGATGCTCATCGACCCCCGGCCTCGGAAGCCCCGGACCGGTATCTACGGCCGGGTCATCGACGCGGGCACCGGCGAGCCCATCTACGCCGAGGTCCCCGTCGTCGTCGTGGAGAACAACGAGCGCGTCTTCACCACGACGGACGGCTTCTTCACCATCTCCATCCGGCCCGGCACCTACACCCTCCGCTCCTTCTTCGCCGGCTACAAGAACGCCACCCTCCCGGACATCCAGGTCCGCCGGGGCCAGACCACCGAGCTGGTGGTCCGGATGGAGCCGGACGTCGAAAGCGACGACCTCACCATCGAGATCACCGCGGAACGGGGCACCGTCGCCCGGCGCCTTCAGGAACGGCGTCAGGCCGCCGTGGTCAGCGACGGCTTCTCCGCGGAAGAGATCAAGCGCTCCGGCGACAGCGACGCAGGCCAGGCGGTCCGCCGCATCGTCGGCGCAACCCTGGACCGGGAAGGCTTCGTCTTCGTCCGCGGCCTGGGCGGCCGCTACGTCAACACGCTGGTCAACGGCTCGCCCTTCCCGAGCACGGATCCGGAAAACCCCAGCGTCCGCCTGACCCTCTTCCCGACCAACATCCTGTCCGGGCTGTCCGTCTACAAGACCTGGAACGCGGAGTATCCGGCCGCGGCCAGCGCGGGCACCATCGACCTCGAGACCCAGAGCTATCCCACGCGTTTCGAGGTCAACGCATCCGTCAGCATCGGCCTCAACACAGAGACCACCCTTGGGTCGGTGCCGACCTACGAGGGCAGTAGGGCGGACTGGTTGGGGATCGACGCGGGGGCACGGGAGATCCCTCAGATCATCGGTTCGCGTCGTCTCCCCAGGGCGGGAATGGACGGGGAGAACCTGGAAGCGGTTCGGCAGTTTCGGCATGAGCCTGCTCTGCTGAGCCGAACCGCGGCGCCCAGCTTCGGCGTCAGCGCGAGCGTGGGCGACACCCTCCTCGTGGGGGAACGATTCCTCGGTTATTACCTGGCCTTTGGATACGACTACGAAGAACAGCAGTTCAACGATGTCGTCGTTCGCCGAGTCCAAGCTGATCCAAATTTCTCTGAGACCTGTACCACTCCCGAGACGCGCGATCAGTGTCCCAACGTGGCTCGGGACGAGTTTCGCCGGAACTCATCGATTCAGCGCGTGGACTGGGGCGCCCTTGGCACGGCCACCCTCGAGCTGGTCGAGAATCAAGCACTCAAATATACGACCGTGTTCACGCGACGGGCAGATGCCTATACGGCGGACCAAGGCGGGACGAACCTCCAAGAAAACCAGGTCATCGATCAGACCCGGTATCAATGGATCGAAGAACAAGTCTGGTGGCATCAGCTGCGAGGTGACCACGAAGACCTGGTCGAAGGGATCAGCGTCAACTGGACCCTCAACGCATCGCTTGCCGATCGCGCTGAACCAGACACGACCGATATCGCCTACCGTGGCGACCGCGGCGAAGCCCTGTTCTTTTCGGGGCGAAATCCCAACGAGGGTCAGCGTCTCTGGAGCGAGTTGGACCAGACCCAGCTCGGCGGATCGCTCGACGCGGCCATCCCCGTCTTCGACGGGACGCTGAAGGTCGGTGCCTTCGCAAGCGGCTTCGATCGGGCCTTCCAGTTCCGACGATTCCAGATCCGACCATCGTTCCAGGGGCCCGTGCTGCCGTTCACGCTTCAGCGGGAAAATCTCTTCATTTTCGACGCGTACGCCGGGGGGATCCTCACCTTCAACGAAGCGAGCCGGCCCGTCGACAGCTACGACGCGACGCAGCGAAACTATGCGGCCTATGTGCAGTATGATACACCGCTTTTCACCGACAGATTACGATTGGTGGCGGGTGTCCGCGGTGAGATTTTTCGCCAAACCATCGCGACGGATCCCGCCTTCGCGTCCAATCCGGAAAGCGCCCTTCGAGAAACGAATAATCGCACGGACGTCGATGTCTTGCCTTCGGTGAATGTCATCGCAGAGCTCACGCCGACGATGCAGTTGCGCGGCGGGTACACGATGACGGTGGCCCGGCCCCTCATCCGAGAGTTGGCTCCGGTCACCTTCCCCGATTTCCAACGAAACGGGATCGTAACGGGCGAGCCGGACCTGCAACGGACGTTGATGCAAAACATAGACCTGAGGTGGGAGTGGTTCCCATCGGCCACTGAGGTGCTGGCCGCGAGTGGCTTCGTGAAGCTGTTCGAGAACCCCATTGAAAAAATTGTCGTTTCCGACAACAACGCCTTCCAATTTCAGAACATCAGCACGGCGCGGAACTTCGGCTTCGAGGTGGAAGGCCGGGTCGATCTAGAGCGCTTTGCAGACGCCCTGAAAAATCAGGGACTCCAGTTTTCGGCCAACTTCACCTACGTCGTCTCGGAGATCGACCTCAGTATCGAAGAGCGACAAGACGCAACCAGCCTGCAGCGGCCCATCGCAGGGCAGTCGCCCTTCGTCGTCAACGCCGGGCTGTCCTGGAACCCGGATAACGAAAAGACGGGAATCCCGTTGGCCTTCGGGCTCTTCTACAACGTGTTCGGCGAACGTATCGTCGAGGTCGGCCAGCTAGGTCTCCAGGACGTTTTTCAGCAGCCTTTTCACTCGCTCAACCTGACTGCGCAGTGGGACGTGTCGGACATGGCCTCGCTGAAGTTGACGATGAAAAACCTACTGCTGGAAGAGCAAGATTTTACCCAGGACGATATTGTCGTGTTCCGGTTCGCCCCGGGGCTCGACGCATCGCTCACCTTCGGGCTGCGGTTCGACTGAACGGTGCGTGACGGTGGTGTGACGGGGTCGCGACGGGTCGAGCCTGGGCGTTGCCGGGTCGATCTTCGCGCGCTAGCTCCGGCGCACGAAATGGCTTGGGGCCCCACGTCGGGGGTCTCGGAGAGGGAAGGAAACGATGATGAACGCAAGCTACCTGCGACTGATGCTGATGATGGCGCTGTCTGGCGTCCTCGTCGCCGGTCTCGCCGCCTGTGGCGACGACGGCGGCGACGGCATGATGGGCGATGACGACGACGACGACATGATGGTCGGCGACGACGACGACGACGACATGATGGTCGGCGACGACGACGACGACGACGACGACGACGAGGTCCAGCCGGTCTGTGACACCGATGGCGAAGCCGACGAAGACGGATTCTTCGACTGCGTCCTCGCGCCGGAGGACGAGGCGGTGGCTGAGCTGCCCTTCGACGACGCGTCCTTCAACAACACCGTCGTGGCTGACGCCGTGGTCCCGGTTCCGGGGGACGACGATCCGCTCTTCGTCCTGCCCGATGGGGACCCGAACGCGATGGGTGGGACGCCCCCGGCGCCCTTCGACACCTCGGCGACCTACCGGGGTGCCGACGCCCCCGGCACGGCCACCGACGACCTGTGGTGGAACCCCTGGGTGACCTTCACCGGCGATGATACGTGCCCCGAAGGGAACACGGAAGTGTCCATCACGGCCGACATCACCTCCGACACCACCTGGACTTCGGACAACTGCTACGTCTTGGACGAGCAGATCTTCGTCAGCGGTGCCAGCGCCGACAACCCCACCGTGCTCACCATCGAGCCGGGCACCTTCATCACCGGCGGCGACGAGGGTGATGCGCTGATCATCACGACGACCGGTCAGATCGACGCTCAGGGCACGCCCGAAGAGCCCATCATCTTCACCTCGAATCGTGCTGCCGACGATCGGAACGCGGGTGACTGGGGCGGGGTCGTGCTCCTCGGCCTGGGCGAGCTCAACACCGCCGATCCCACCCAGGTTGTCGAAGGTCTCCCGCCCGGCACCAGCGCCGGCGAGTATGGCGGCAGCGACAACACGCACAACTGCGGCACGCTGGAATACGTCCGCATCGAGCACGCCGGGTTCCCGATCTCCTCGGACAACGAGCTCAACGGGCTGACCGCCGGTGGCTGCGGCTCCGACACCACCATCTCCTTCGTCGAGGTCTTCAACGGCCAGGACGACGGCATCGAGTTCTTCGGTGGCCGGGTCAGCGCCGACCACACGGTGGTCGTCAACCAGGGCGACGACGGCTACGACTTCGACCAGGGCTGGCAGGGCGGCATCCAGTTCGCCGTCGGCTACAACGCGGTCGGTGACCGGAACAACGAGTGGGACAACAACTCGAACGGTCGCCGGAACGAGCCGTTCACGACGCCGACCGTCTGGAACGGCACCTACGTCGGCGTCAGCACCGGGCAGGAGTGCTTCCGCCTTCGGGAAGGCGTCCGGGCCGACATCAACAACGTGATCTGCCAGGACTTCGCCGATGACCAGTGCGTCGAGGTCCAGCACCTGGAGACCCTGTTCAACGTGAACGACGGGTCCCTGACCGTCAGCGACTCGCTCTTCGCGAACTGCGAGACGGCCTTCCGCTTCTCCGTCGGCGATAGCTGCATGGCGGACGCGGACTGCGTGCCCTTCGACGTCACCCCCTGAGGTCGACGACCTGACCCGGTCGACCGGCGGTAGTTCCGCCGGATGACCCGAAGACGGGGCGGCTCCCATGGAGTCGCCCTGTTTTCGTTCGTGCCTGCCGAGGCTGACTTCCCCCGCGATAGCAGGGGATAAAATCGATCGCCCAGGGGCCCCCGTTTCTGTGTATCGTCCCTCCTCGGTTGGTTTCTGCCCGCCCTGCGGAGCGCCGCTGGGGTTCCCCCTTCCCGGTCGGCGTGGCGGTCAGGATGTGGATACGGAGAGGGAAGGAACTGGCGTGATGCATACGGAATACGGAGCGCGGCCCGACCTGCCGCGGGCTTGGCGATGGTGCTTGACCCTCACCCTGGCGGCGCCCCTGGTCGGCGCCACGGGCTGCGGGGACGACGGCGGGCCCGTCCTGCTCGACGCGGGGCCCGGGGACGCGGGCCCCATGGTGGTCGATGAAAGCTGCCCCCCCTTGAACGAGCGGGCCCGGGAGCAGGTGTTCTCCAGCGTGATCCCGGCGGGGGAGACCCGGTGGACCTGTGACACCCGCTATCAGCTGCTCGACACCCTGCGGGTGGATAGCGGGGACCCCTTCGACCCGGCCACCCTGGTCATCGAAGCCGGCACCATCATCGAGACCGGGGAGAGCGGCTTCCCCGCCATCGTCGTCACCGCCGCCGGCCGCCTGATCGTCGAAGGCACCGAAGACGAGCCCGTCGTCATCCGACCCCAGGGCGATTCCCGCCGGCGGGGGGATTGGGGCGGCATCTTCATGATGGGCCTGGCCCCGGTGAACGTCGAAGGCGGCGTCGGCCAGCTGGCCATCGTCGAGAACCTCCCGGGACTCTCCGGGCGGGAGCTGTCGAACTACGGCGCCGGCACCGTCGACCAGCCCGATGAAGACTGGAACTGCGGCAACCTGCGTTATCTGCGGCTGGAGTTCCCGGGGCAGATCCCCCCGGAGAACCCGGTGCGGGAGATCACCCCGGCGCTCACCCTGGCCGGCTGCGGGACCGAGACGACCGTGGACTTCGTCCAGATCCACCGCCCCCTCAATCGGGGGATCCAAGTCCTGGGGGGCGCGGCGCGGCTCTCCCACGTCATCGTCGACGGTCCCCGGCGTCGGTCCGACCAGCCGGTCAGCGCGGGCACGGACGGCATCTACTGGGGTGAGGGCTGGCGCGGAGTCGGCCAGTTCATCGTGCTCCAGAACTACGACGGCGGCATCGGCATGGTCGGCGACAACCGGGTCGACGACCCGAACGCGATGCCGGTCTCCGACCCGACCTTCTTCAACGTCAGCATGTTCGGTCGGGGCTTCCGCACCGGCGACCTGCAGAACGGCGGCCTGCTCCTGTCCGGGGGCACCCGGGGCGTCTTCCGCAACATGGTGATGACCGGGATGCGGGACTTCACCATCGACCTCGACGGGTCCTTCACCGGCGAGGAAGCCGCCGAGGGGAACATCGTGGTCGGGTCGAGCTTCTTCCACGACGCCGGCACCCGCACCGACGCGGGATTGCCCGGCGAAGAGTTCTTCCGCCAGCCCGACCCGACCCCCAGCGACGGTCTGGAAGAATCCGAGCTCTTCACCGCCGTCCCCCTCAACAACGACTTCGGCGCCCCCGACCCCCGCTTCGAAGGCAACCCCTACGAGGTGGACAACCCGAACTTCAACATCGTCGCCTCGGCGGCGGAAGGCGGCGTCCTGCCCCCCACGGACGACGAGCTCCCCGAGATCAAGCAGGGTTTCTTCGATCTGACCGCCGACTACCGGGGTGCCCTCGACCCGACGGAGGACGACTGGACGGCGGAGTGGACCAACTTCGACCCCCAGTGACCGTCGACCCCCGGTGACCCGGGCGAACGCCGCCGCCACCTCGACGGCGGCGTTCGCCTCACCGACAGGTCCCGTGTGGTGCCGGGGCGGCGTCAGTCGACCAGGGGGGCGCCGGTGGCCTGGGCGGCTGCGGCCCGGTCGACCCCGGGGGCCAGCTCGACCACCCGGAATCCGCTTCCCGCGGGGTCGAAGACGCCTAGGTCGGTGACCACCCGGTCGACGACGCCGCAGGCGGTGCGGGGGTAGCTGCAGGCGGAGCGCAGCTTCGGGGATCCGTCCTTTGCCCGGTGGCTCATCATCACGACCAGCCGCCGGGCGCCGGCGGCCAGGTCCATCGCCCCCCCGATCCCCAGGGTCTTGCCGCCGGGCACCTGCCAGTTCGCCAGGTCCCGGTTCGCGCCGACCTGCATCGCCCCGAGGATGGCCAGGTCGACGTGGCCGCCCCGGATCATCCCGAAGCTGGTCGTCGAATCGAAGCAGGAGCCCCCGGGGACGATGGTGACCGTCTGCTTGCCGGCGTTGATCACCTGCGGATCCTCTTCCCCCTCGAAGGGGAAGGGCCCCATGCCGAGGATGCCATTTTCCGTGTGCAGCCAGACATCGGGGCGGTGCTCCAGGTGGTTGGCGACCAGCGTCGGCAGCCCGATGCCCAGGTTGACGATGGTGCCGTCGGCGATCTCCCGAGCCGCCCGCACCGCCATCTCGTCCTTCGACCAGCCCTGGCTCATCCGCCTTCCCTCCGCTCCATCCCGGGCCGCGGTCGGGTCCGGCGGTACTCGAAGGGGTCGTCGTGCTCCCGGACCTCGACCACCCGGTGCACGAAGATCCCAGGCAGGTGGACGTCGTCCGGATCGATCTCTCCCCGGCCGACGAGGTCGTCGGTCTCGAGCACGGTGACCCGAGCCGCGGTGGCCATGGCCGGGGCGAAGTTGCGGGCGGTCCGCCAGAAACGGGCGTTGCCGAAGGGGTCCGCCCGCTGGGCCCGGATCAGGGCGAAGTCCCCGCCCAGGGCGTGCTCGAGCAGGTGCGGCCGTCCATCGAAGGTCCGGGTTTCCTTGCCCTCGGCGACCACCGTGCCGACCCCCGTCGGGGTGTAGAAGGCGGGGATGCCGGCGCCGGCGGCTCGGATGCGCTCGACGAAGGTGCCCTGGGGCAGGACCTCTATGGCGACGCGCCCATCGGCCACGGCCCCATGAAGGGTCTCGTTCGTGCCCAAGTAGGTGCAGATCACCTTCGAGACGATCCCCGCCTCGAGCCAGCGGGCCAGGCCCTGGCCGAGGTTGCCGGCGTTGTTGCTGACCAGGGTCAGCCCCCCGACGCCCCGGTCGAGCACGCCTTGGATGAGCGCTTCCGGGTTGCCGGTGAGCCCGAAGCCCGAGACGAGCACCGTCGCCCCGTCCGACAGCCCGGCGAGGGCGTCGGCCACGGACCCCATCACCTTGTCCCGATGTCGTCCCGGCACGGGCTCCGGTGGTACCTCCGTCACCGGTCGACGGCG
>DAPKRP010000279.1:0-3243 GCA_031800515.1 Polyangiaceae bacterium LLY-WYZ-14_1
GCAGGACGTGGGAGACGGCGAGGACGTGGGGGACGGCGAGTGAGACATACGGTGGCCCGGCCGCCCCGCGTCGCACCGGCGCGCCGGAACCTAACCCGGTTCCGGGCCTAGGTTTCGGTCTATTCCCCGGGTCCCGGTCTATTCGGCGCTGGTGGCGGTGAGGCCGACGGGACAGGAGACGCCGGTGCCGCCGAGCCCGCAGTACCCGTTCGGGTTCTTCGCCAGGTACTGCTGGTGGTAGTCCTCGGCGAAGTAGAAGGTCGGCGCGTCGACGATCTCGGTGGTGATGGCGCCATAGCCCGCCGCCCGGAGCCGGTCCTGGAAGACCTCCCGGGAGGCTTCCGCCGCTTCCCGCTGGGCCGCGTCGAAGACGTAGATGCCCGACCGGTACTGGGTGCCGACGTCGTTCCCCTGGCGGATGCCCTGGGTCGGGTCGTGATTCTCCCAGAACACCCGCAGCAGGTCCTCGTAGCTGGTCTTGCTGGGCTCATAGACCAGGAAGACGACCTCGTTGTGGCCCGTCCGACCGCTGCAGACCTCTTCGTAGGTCGGGTGAGGCGTCAGGCCGCCGGCGTAGCCGACCGCGGTCGTGAACACCCCGGGCGCCTCCCAGAGCTTGCGTTCCGCCCCCCAGAAGCAGCCCATGCCGAACATCGCCCGGGCCGAGCCGTCGGGGTAGGGGCCTTCCATGGGCGTGCCCAGGACCGCGTGGTTGGGGGAGATGGAAAACGGTCGGGACGACCGCCCGGGAAGGGCGTCTTCCGGGGTCGGCATCCGCAGCTTGGCCTCGGTGAAGAACATGGCCGGAACCTAAGGCGCGGCCTCGGCCCTGGAAACCTCCCCGGCCACCCGGCGGGCCAGGGCGACCTGCCGCGGGTTCCTGCGCACCCCGGGGCGGGCCGCCTGAAGGCGAGCGTAGGCGGCGTCGACGTCCGCTGCCACGCCCCGGCGCACGAGGAGCGCCGCGGCCACCATCGCGGAACGCCCGTGGCCGGCGGCGCAGTGCACCAGCACCCCGCCCTCCGCCGGGGCGAGCTCGTCGAGGAGCGCCCGGAAGGCCTGCTCCCGGGGCAGCCCGTAGTCCAGGGTCGGTAGGCACCGGTAGACCACCCCGTCGGGAAGGCGCCGCGGCGGCGCCAGCTCGGCGGTCACGTCGACCCAGTAGCGCAGGTCGGGGGGCAGCTCCCGACCCCGCTCCGGCCGCCGCCCCAGATACAGGCCCGGCCCGACGGCGTTCCAGGTCGGCACCCGCTGGAAGCGGCGACGCCACCACTGGAGCCGACGCCAGCCGAGGTAGGGACCGGCTACCAGACCGATGAGGGGCCGACGCCGCCCGTCCGAGCCCTTGCCGAGGACCTCCGGGCCGAGCCCGAGGTAGCCCGCCGCGGCGAGCCCGAAGGCGAGGGCCGGCCAGGCGAGGAGCCAGCCCCAGCCGCCCAGAGCCACCGCAGCGAGCCCGCAGCCGACGCCGGTGAGGCCGGGCGCGAGGGCGAGCCGCCTCATCGCCGGCCCCGGGGGTCCGCCACCCCCCGGCGCGGTCCCGCGGGAGCCGACCCGCAGGCCGGGGCGGCGGCGGACGCGGAGGTGTCCCAGACTGGGGCCATGCCGGACGGCGTGCTCGTCGCCCTCGCCCTCACCACCCTGGCGGGTCTCTCCACCGGGGTCGGGAGCGCCCTCGCGTTCTTCGCCCGGCGTTCGTCCACCGGATTCCTCGCCTCGGGGCTCGGCTTCAGCGCGGGGGTCATGATCTACGTGTCCTTCGTCGAGCTCTTCCCGGACGGTCGGTCCCGGCTCGGCGGGGATGACGACCCGGGCCAGGCGCTCGTCGCGGTGATGTGCTTTCTGGGCGGCGTCGCCGTGCCGGCGGTCATCGACTATCTCGTCCCGGAGACGGAAAACCCTCACGAGGCGGCCCTGGTCTCGGAGATGGACGACCCGCCGTCGACGGACGGGGCGCAGGCGGCCCCTACCAGCCCGGACGCCCCGGAGGCTACCCATGACTCGGGTCGAGCCCCGCCCCCGTCGGAAGCGCGGGGTCTCCGGCGGCTGGGGCTGCTCACGGCGGCGGCGATCGCCATCCACAACTTCCCGGAGGGCCTGGCGACCTTCTTCGCCAGCCTCCACGACCCGGGGGTCGGTGTCCCCATCGCCATCGCCGTCGCCCTCCACAACATCCCGGAGGGCATCAGCGTCGCCGTGCCCATCTACTACGCCACCGGCGACCGGGGCCGGGCCTTCCGCCTATCGTTTCTGTCCGGACTGTCGGAACCGGTGGGGGCCCTCGCCGGCTACCTCGTGCTCGGGCCGTTTTTGAACGACGCCCTCCTGGGCGGCCTCCTCGCCGCCGTCGCCGGGGTGATGGTGTTCCTCTCCCTGGACCAGCTCATCCCGAACGCGAAGAAATACGACCGAGGTCACCAAAGCCTCTACGGGCTCCTGGCGGGGATGGCGGTGATGGCGCTGAGCCTTCTTGCGCTCTGAAGAGGGTCGGTCGAAATCTGCGACGCTCGGACGACTTCGGGGCACGGGCGAAACGCCCCACCTGCCCGAGCGCCCCACCGACGACGACGACAACGCCGTGACGCCCTTCCCCCACTCCACCGCGTCCGCCCTCACCCCGGGTTCCTCCGATGACCCCGAGGCGGTCGCCTTCCTCCAGCAGCGGGTGAGCTCCTTCGCCCGGATCGCCGGATCTCTGGGCGGCGGCTTCCTCGCCTTCCGGATCGTCGTCGCCGCCTTCGACAAGACCGGCGAGAGTCTCCGGGACTCGGCCTTCGTGGGGTCCATCGCCTTTCACGCCCTCGGCGTGCTCCCGCTTCTGACCGCTGGCGTTCTGACCCAGCGCCGTGCCTTCGGCGCCCGGACCCTCCGCTGGATCGAAGGGCTGGCGACCTATGCGAGCTCCGCCGCGTATCAGCTGATGGCCACGACCATCCCGGCCCCCTTTCGTCCGGACCTCATCGTGCTCTTGGCGTTGACGGCGGGCTTCGTCTCCCGGGCCGTCTACGTGCCGAGCAAGGCCCGGGTGACCCTGTTCCTGGGGGCCGCCCTGGCCCCGAGCCTGCTCTTCGCGGTCTGGGCCGCCTACCGGGGCTTCACCCCGCCGCAGGGCTTCTACGAGATGAGCGGCGATCAGGTCCGGCTGATGGCGCTCTTCGAGACCGGGGCCTGGTGGGCGGTGACGGTCACCATCGCCACCCTGACCTCCCGCACCCTCTACGGGCTGCGCAAGGAGGCGTCGGC
>DAPKRP010000280.1:0-8229 GCA_031800515.1 Polyangiaceae bacterium LLY-WYZ-14_1
CCCCCCGCCGCCGCCCCCGCAAGCGCCGGCTGCGACGACGCCCGGAGCCTCCCGGTGCTCAAGGAGCGGGGCCAGCGGGAGGTCTTCTGCGGTCTCACCGGCATCGTCTGGCTGCACCGGAAGATCCAGGACGCGTTCTTCCTGGTCGTCGGCTCCCGCACCTGCGCCCATCTGCTCCAGTCCGCCGCCGGCGTGATGATCTTCGCCGAGCCCCGCTTCGCGACGGCGATCCTCGAAGAGAAGGACCTCGCCGGGCTGGCGGACGCGAACGAAGAGATCGACCGCGCCGTCGCCCGGCTCCTCGCCCGGCGACCGGAGATCAAGCAGCTCTTCCTCGTCGGTTCCTGCCCGTCGGAGGTGATCAAGCTCGACCTCTCCCGGGCCGCGGTCCGCCTCACCCAGCAGCACGCCCCGAAGGTTCGGGTGCTGAGCTATTCCGGGAGCGGGATCGAGACCACCTTCACCCAGGGGGAAGACACCTGCCTCGCGGCGATGGTCCGGGACCTGCCACCGGCCCCCGAGGCGGCTTCCCCGGAGCTCCTGGTGGTGGGCACCCTCCCGGACGTGGTCGAAGATCAGTTCCAGCGGATCTTCGATGCCCTCGGGGTCCCGGTGACCTTCTTCCCGCCGCGCCGTTCCGACGTGCGCCCCCCGGTCGGTCCCCAGACCCGCTACCTCTTGGCTCAGCCGTTTCTCGCGGAAACCGGCCTCGCCCTCGACGACCGGGGCGCCCGACGGCTCCCGGCGCCGATCCCCCTCGGCGTCGAGGGGACCCGGGGCTTCTTCCAGGCGGCGGCGGACGCCTTCGGCGTCGCGGCTGGGCGCCTCGACGAAGTGGTCGCGCCGGCGGAACGTCGCGCGCGGATCGCCCTGTCGAAGATGCGGGAGCGGCTCGCCGGCAAGCGCGTCTTCTTCTTCCCGGACAGCCAGCTCGAGGTCCCCATTGCCCGGTTCCTCCACCGGGAGCTCGACGTCGAGCTCGTCGAGGTCGGGACGCCGTATCTGCAGCGGGACCATCTGGCTTCCGACCTCGCGCTCCTGCCGAACACGATCACCCTGAGCGAGGGGCAAGACGTCGATCGGCAGCTCGACCGCTGCCAGGCGGCGCGCCCGGATCTCGTCGTCTGCGGGCTCGGCCTGGCCAATCCCCTCGAGGCGCAGGGGATGACCACCAAGTGGTCCATCGAGCTCGTGTTCTCCCCGATCCACGGATACGACCAGGCCGGCGACCTCGCCGAGCTCTTCGCCCGTCCCCTGGTGCGGCGGGAACGGTTGGAGGTCTGAAGCGATGCAGCTCTCCGTCTGGACCTACGAAGGCCCGCCCCACGTCGGTGTGATGCGCATCGCGACGGCGATGCGAGGGGTCCACTTCGTGCTGCACGCGCCCCAGGGGGATACCTACGCGGACCTCCTGTTCACGATGATCGAACGGCGAAACCGTCGCCCTCCGGTCACCTACACGACCTTCCAGGCGCGGGACCTCGGCAGCGACACCGCCGACCTCTTCCAGACCGCGACCCGGGACGCCTACGAGCGTTTTCGGCCGGAGCTCGTGCTGGTCGGCGCCTCCTGCACCGCCGAGCTCATTCAGGACGACCCCGCCGGGATCGGGCTCGCCAGCGGGCTGCCCGTGCCCGTCGTGCCGGTCGAGCTCAACGCCTACCAGCGGAAGGAAAACTGGGGGGCCTCCGAGACCCTCTACAAGATCGTCCGCGCCTGCTGCCAGCAGGTGGACCCGGAAGCGGCGAAGGCGGCGCGGACCGAATCCGTCGGCGGAGGCCGGAAGCGCTGCAACCTCCTCGGGGCGACGGCCCTCGGCTTCCGCCATCGGGACGATGTGGCGGAGGTCACCCGGCTCCTCGACCGGCTGGGGGTGGACGTGCACGTCGTCGCGCCCCTCGGCGCCTCCCCCGCGGACATCGCCCGCCTGGGGGAAGCGGACTTCAACGTCGTGCTCTATCCGGAGATCGCCGAGACGGCGGCGCGTTGGCTCGGGAAACACTTCGGCCAGCCGACGGTCAGCACGGTACCCATCGGCGTCGGCGCGACCCGGGACTTCATCCGAGAGGTCGCCGAGCTCGCTGGTATCGGCGACCCGGAGCCATTCCTCGACGACGAGGCCTCCCGGCTCCCCTGGTGGTCCCGGTCCGTCGATTCGACCTACCTGACGAACAAGCGGGTCTACGTGTTCGGCGACGCGACCCACGCGCTCGCGGCGGCGCGGGTGGCCACCGAAGAGCTCGGCTTCCAGGTCGTCGGTCTCGGCACCTACAGCCGGGAGCGCGCCCGAGAGGTTCGGGCGGCGGCGAAGGGGTACGGCGTCGAGGCCCTGATCACCGACGACCACCTGCTGGTCGAAGAACAGATCGCCGGGCTGCATCCGGAGCTCGTGCTGGGCACCCAGATGGAGCGGCATATCGCCAAGCGCCTCGGGCTGCCCTGCACCGTGATCTCCGCGCCGGTCCACGTGCACGACTACCCCGCCCGCTACTCCCCCCAGATGGGCTTCGAAGGGGCGAACGTCCTCTTCGACAGCTGGGTCCATCCCCTGATGATGGGGCTCGAGGAACATCTCCTCGCGATGTTCCGGGAAGACTTCGAGTTCGCCGACGGCGCCGGGCCGTCCCATCTCGGAGGCCACGGCGGTTCAGCGTCCGGGGCAGGGCAGGGGGATGACGCCACCGCCGAGCCGATCCCGGAGACCGTAGGAGCATCCGCCGCCGAGGTCCCCGTGGCGGCCGGCGCCGGAACGACGCCGGCGGCTGCCGCCGGCCCGAGCCTCGCCGCTGCGACGGGGCAGGCGCAGGAAGAAGACGCCGACCTGCGCTGGACCGACGACGCTCAGAAGGAGCTCAAGAAGATCCCGTTTTTCGTGCGGGGCAAGGCGCGACGCAACACGGAGCGCTTCGCCCGGGAGCACGGTCGCAACCCCATCACCCTGGAGACCCTCTACGATGCAAAGGCGCACTATGCGTCGTGAGCAGCCGTCGGGCAGCGACCGCGGCGCGGCCACGGCTACCCCCATCCGCGTGGTGATCATCACCTTGGATCACCACATCTCGGGGGCCGTCGAGCGAGCGCGGGAAGAGCTGCTGGCGGAGATCCCCGGCCTAGACCTCCGGCTCCACGCGGCGACGGGGTTCAGCGACCCAAAGGCGGTCGACGCCTGCTGCGCGGACATCGCGGAAGGCGACATCGTATTCGCCAACATGCTCTTCATCGAAGAGCACATCCGAGCGGTGCTGCCTGCCCTCACGGAGCGCCGGGACCACTGTGACGCCCTGGTCTGCGCGATGAGCGCAGGCGAGGTCATGCGGCTCACCCGGATGGGGGACTTCCGCATGGACGGCTCGAAGAAGGGCATGGGCCTTCTTCGAAAGCTGCGGGGGAAGAGCTCGGAGAAGGGCAAGGAAGGCGGCGCCGCCCAGCTCGCCATGTTGCGTCGGCTGCCGAAGATCCTGAAGTATCTGCCGGGGAAGGCGCAGGACCTCCGGGCCTACTTCCTCGTGCTGTCCTACTGGCTCTCGGGCTCGGCGGACAACCTCGCGGACCTGGTTCGGCTCCTGGTGGACCGCTACGCGGCGGGGCCCCGTCGCAGCCTCCGGGGCACCCTCGACCCGAAGCCGCCCCGCCAGTACCCGGACGTCGGGCTCTATCACCCGCGCCTCGACGGCAGGGTCACGGAAGAGGTCGATGATCTGCCGGCCCCCTCCGATCCCCGGGCGACGGTGGGGGTCCTCGTGATGCGCTCCTACGTGCTGTCCGGGGATACCGCCCACTACGACGGCGCCATCGCCGCCCTGGAAGCGCAGGGCCTGCGGGTGGTGCCGGCCTTCGCGAGCGGCCTCGACACGCGGCCCGCGGTCGACCGCTTCTTCTTCCGGGACGGCCGGGTCGCCGTGGACGCCGTGGTCTCCCTGACCGGCTTCTCCCTGGTCGGCGGGCCCGCCTTCAACGATGCGAAGGCGGCGGAGGACATGCTCGCTCGGCTGGACGTGCCCTACGTGGCTGCCCAGCCCCTCGAGTTCCAGAGCGTCGGCGACTGGGAGTCCTCGTCGAACGGGCTGACCCCCCTGGAGGCCACCATCATGGTCTCCATCCCGGAGCTCGACGGGGCGACGGGTCCCATCGTGTTCGGCGGCCGGGCGACGGAGAACGGCGCGTCCGGGAGCGCCGCGGAGATGACCTCGATCCAGGAACGGGCGGAGATGCTCGCCGCCCGGGTCGCCCGCCTGGTGCGGCTTCGGAAGAAGGCCGCCGCGGACCGTCAGGTCGCGATCGTGCTCTTCAACTTCCCGCCGAACTCCGGGGCGACGGGCACCGCGGCCTATCTGTCCGTCTTCCGCTCGCTGCACCGCACGCTGCAGGGTCTCGCCGCGGAGGGCTACGACGTCGACGTTCCGGACACGGTGGAAGCGCTGGAAGCGCGGATCCTCGAAGGCAACGCCGCCCAGCATGGGACCGACGCCAACGTCCTGGTCAAGATCCCCACGGACGACCACGTGCGCGGCACCCCCTGGCTCGACGAGATCGAACAGGTCTGGGGGGCCGCCCCGGGGAAGCAGCTCAGCGATGGGGGCTCGCTGTTCGTCCTCGGTGCGCGCTTCGGGAAGGTCGTCGTCGGGATCCAGCCCGCCTTCGGCTACGAGGGCGACCCGATGCGGCTCCTCTACGAATCGGGCTTCGCGCCGACCCACGCCTTCTCCGCGTTCTATCGTTGGCTTCGGGACGACTTCGACGCCGACGCGGTGCTGCACTTCGGGACCCACGGGGCCCTGGAGTTCATGCCCGGAAAGCAGGTCGGCCTGGGGGGTCGCTGCTGGCCCGACCGCCTGATCGGCGACCTGCCGAACCTCTACCTCTACGCCTCGAACAATCCCTCCGAGGGAGCCCTGGCCCGGCGCCGAGCAGCGGCGACGCTGATCAGCTATCTCACCCCGCCGGTCGCCCGATCCGGTCTCTACAACGACCTGCAGTCCCTCAAGGAAACGCTCGACCGCTACCGGGCGCTGCCCCCGGGCGACCCGGAAGGGCCTCGTCTTCTCCCGGTGATCCAGGAGCAGGCGGCGGGGCTCGATCTGGTGGCCTCCGAGCCCGCCTGGAACGGGGACGCAGAGGCGCGGGTCGACCGGCTCGCTCGAGAGCTCGCCGAGCTCGAGCAGACGCTGATCCCCTGCGGTCTCCACGTGCTCGGGGAACCGATGCCGGAGCCTGCCCGGGCCGACTATCTCGCCGCCATCGTCGACAACGAAGGGGTGGACCCGCTGCCGGAGGCGACGGTGAAGGCGCTCGTCGCCGGGCGGGACGCCCCCGCCGCGCTTCGGGAGGGCGGTCTCCGGCGCCCCGACGCCGCCCTGTCGGAACGGGCGGAGAAGCTCGCCCGGATCAATCGCTTGCTCTCGGAAGACCACGAGCTGCCCGCGCTTCTTCGGGCCCTCGACGGCCGCTTCGTTCGGCCTGCGCCCGGGGGCGATCTGCTGCGCAACCCGGAGGTGCTTCCGACGGGGCGGAACGTCCACGGCTTCGACCCGTTTTCGATCCCGAGCGCTTTCGCCGTCGCCGATGGCGCCCGGCAGGCGGCCCGACTCCTCGACAAGCATCTGTCGACCGGCAGTCCCCTGCCTCGCTCCGTCGCCTTGGTGCTCTGGGGGGCGGACAACCTGAAGTCCGGCGGCGGCCCCATCGGCCAGGCCCTCGCCCTTCTGGGGGCGCGGCCGCGTTTCGACGGCTACGGGCGCCTCGCCGGCGCCGAGCTGCTGCCCCTGGACGAGCTCGGGCGACCCCGCATCGACGTCATGATCACCCTGTCCGGCATCTTCCGGGACCTGCTGCCCTTGCAGACCCGGCTCCTCGCCGAGGCGGCGTTCCTGGCGGCGAGCTCCGAAGAGCCCGTGGAAGCCAACTACGTCCGCGCCAACGCCCTCGCCTACCAGGCGAAGACCGGCTGCGACCTGGAGACCGCGTCCCTCCGGGTGTTCAGCAACGCGGAAGGCGCCTACGGGGCGAACGTCAACCTGCTCGTCGATGCCGGCACCTGGCAGGAAGAAGACGAGCTCGCGGACGCCTATTCGAAGCGGAAGTGCTTCGCCTACCGTCCCGACGGTCGCTCCGCGCCCCAGAAGGAGCTTCTCGAGAGTGTCCTGTCCGGCGTCGACCTCGCCTACCAGAACCTCGAATCCGTCGAGCTCGGCGTCACGACGATCGACCACTACTTCGACACCCTCGGTGGGATCGGCCGGGCGGCGGCGAAGGCCAAGGGCGGCGGAGGAAGCAGCGCGCTCCCGGTCTACATCGGCGACCAGACCCAGAGCGAAGGGGAGGTCCGCACCCTCTCGGATCAGGTGGCCCTCGAAAGCCGCACCCGGTCCCTCAACCCGAAGTGGGCGGAGGAGATGTTGAAGCATGGGGCGGAGGGCGTCCGCCAGATCGAGGCGCAGGTGACCAACACCCTCGGTTGGTCCGCGACCACCGGACAGGTTCAGCCCTGGGTCTACCGGGAGCTGACCAAGACCTACGTCCTCGACGAGGCGATGCGGCAGCGCCTGGCCCGCCTGAACCCGAAGGCCTCGGTTCGCCTCGCCAATCGACTCATCGAAGCGTCCGAGCGCCAGTACTGGGAGCCGGACAAGGAGATGCTCGCCGCCCTCATGGATGCGGGGGACGAGCTCGAAGACCAGTTGGAAGGGGTGAGCTCGCAGGTGGCGTGAGCCGCTTTCGGGCCGACTTCCTCAGAGACCACCCGAAGCCCGGGAAGGACAAGGCAACCCGATGGACCTCGTACAGATCACGAAGAACCGAGACGGAGACGGTCTTGGGAGCGTGCAGTTCCACGACGCCCGGCCGACGGAGATCCAGGGCGCGAAGGTGTTCGCCGTCTACGGGAAGGGCGGTATCGGCAAGAGCACGACCTCGTCGAATCTTTCCGTCGCCTTTTCGAAGCTCGGCAAGCGCGTCCTGCAGATCGGCTGCGACCCGAAGCACGACTCGACCTTCACCCTGACCAAGCGGCTCCAGCCGACGGTGATCGACGTGCTGAAGGAGGTGGACTTCCACCCGGAGGAGCTCCGACCGGAGGACTTCGTGGTCGAAGGACACAACGGCGTCCTCTGCGTGGAAGCCGGGGGACCCCCGGCGGGCACGGGCTGCGGGGGCTACGTCGTCGGCCAGACGGTGAAGCTCCTCAAGGAGCACCACCTGCTCGAAGATTCGGACGTCGTGATCTTCGACGTCCTCGGCGACGTGGTCTGTGGCGGATTCGCCGCCCCCCTTCAGCATGCCCAGCGGGCCCTCATCGTCACCGCCAACGACTTCGACTCGATCTTCGCGATGAACCGCATCGTCGCCGCGATCCGGGCGAAGTCTAAGAACTACGCCGTGCGCCTCGGCGGGGTCATCGCGAACCGCAGCACGGATACGGACCAGATCGATCGGTACAACGACCATGCGGGACTGCGGCGACTCGCGCACGTGCCCGACCTCGACGTCGTCCGCCGCAGCCGATTGAAGAAGTCGACCTTGTTCGAGATGGACGACTCCCCGGAGGTGAAGCGGGTGCAGGACGAGTTCCTCGCCCTCGCCGCTCAGCTCTGGGCGGGCACCGAGCCCCTCGACCCAACCTTCATGGAAGATCGCGAGATCTTCGACTTCCTCGGATTCGAATGATGACGGTCTCCGCCCCCTACGCCGACCGCCGAGCCCAGCTCGAGGAATACTTCGACCGCACCGCGGCCGAGGCCTGGGCGGCGCTCACCTCGGATGCGCCGGTGGGCAGCATCCGCGCGACGGTGCGCGCGGGGCGGGACCGCATGCGCGGGATCCTCCTGGGCTATCTGCCGGAGGACCTCGCGGGGGTCCGTCTCCTCGATGCGGGCTGCGGCACCGGGGCCCTGGCCCGGGAGGCGGCGGCCCGAGGCGCCGAGGTGGTCGCCATCGACCTCTCCCCGACCCTCGTCGCGCTGGCCCAGGAGCGTGTCGGCGCCGAAGCGCCGGAGCTCCGAGGACGGATCGACTGGCGGGTAGGAGACATGAAAGACCCCGCCCTCGGCGACTTCGACTGGGTCGTCGCGATGGACTCCTTCATCCACTACCAGCCCGAGGACCTGGTGGGGCTGCTCGGGACCCTGGCGGGAGTGGTCTCGGCCGACGAGGGCCACGTGGAACTGGACGGTCGGGACCTTGACGATCGCCCGCCCGAGGACCGGGGGACGGTCATGCTGTTCCAGGACGGCG
>DAPKRP010000281.1:0-5686 GCA_031800515.1 Polyangiaceae bacterium LLY-WYZ-14_1
GGTCGTGCTCGCCTTCGACGCGCCCCCCGCCCTGACCGTCGGGGAGGTCCCGGCGGCCGACCCGCTCCCGGCCCGCACCTACCTCGACGTCGCCGGCGGCACCCTCTCGCCGGAGGTCCCCGGGGCGATCCGCGTCGGCGCGGGGGGCCTGGCCCGAGTGCGCCTCGCCCAGCGTTCCCCGGACGTCCTGCGGGTGGTCTTCGACCGACTTCCCGGCTCCGAGGTCCGGGTGCTCCGTCTCCCCGGGGCAGACCAGGTCTGGGTCGACGCGGTACGCCGGGGGGGGCCGCCGGGCGCTCCTCGCCTGGTCGTCCTCGACCCCGGGCATGGGGGACCCCACGACCACGGCGCGCGGGCGGGGGACCTCCGGGAGGCGGACCTCGCCCTCGACCTCGCCCGCCGAACCGCGGGCCTGCTCGAGGACTTCCCGGAGGGCTTCCGGGCGCTCCTCACCCGGACCGAGGACGTCGCCGTCGAGCTCGAAGCCCGGACCGCCTACGCGAACGCCGTGGGCGCGGACATCTTCGTGTCGGTCCACCTGAACGCCTCCGACGAGCCCGTCCAGCGTGGCGGGGTGACCACCTTCGTCCTCGACACCACCGACGACCGGCAGGCCATCGCCTTGGCCGCCCGGGAGAACGGCACCACCCCGGGGCGGGTCACCCGGCTGCAGACGCTCATCGCCGGGCTCCACCGGGCGGACCAGGTCGCGGCCTCCCGGCGGCTCGCCGCCGAGGTGCAGAGGCGACTCGTCGAAGCGGGCCGGGCCGCTCACCCAGAGCTCGCCGACCGAGGGGTCAAGGAGGCGGGCTTCCACGTGCTGGTCGGAGCGCGCATGCCGGCGGTCCTCCTGGAGGCGTCCTTCCTGACCCATCCGCCGGACGCCGAGGCCCTCGGGCAGGCCGCTCACCGAAACGCCCTCGCTCGGGGTCTCGCGGAGGCGATTCGCGCCTTCGCCGCCCAGGCTTCCGAGTAGGGGACTCGTCGAACGTCCCGGATTCGTTGCGGTGCCCACACCCCCCCACCATACTGGGGGGTCCATGGCGCAGACCGAGAGCCAGCCGGCGATCGATCTCGGTCGCTACGCGCCCGACCTCGGCGTCACCTGCGACGACTACCTCGTCTCCCACCGCGCCGCCCTCGCCGCTGCGGTCCGCCGGGGGGAAGGCGGCCTGGCCGTCGCTCGACTCCACGCCCGCGCCCTCGACGGGCTCCTCGGCGCGCTTCACTGCGCCTCCGACGCCGCCGCCCGGCGCTTCGCGCACCCCCCGGCGGGTCGGGTCGCGTTGGTGGCCGTGGGCGGTTACGGCCGGGGCGAGCTCGGCTTCCACAGCGACGTCGACGTGCTGTTCCTCTGCGATGACCCCGCCGATGCCCACGCCCAGGGGCTCGCGGAGGGCGTGCTCTACCCCGTCTGGGACCTCGGGCAGCGGGTGGGTCACGCGGTGCGCGGGGTCTCCGAGACCCTCGCCCTGGCCCGGGAGGATCTCCGCACCGCGACCACCCTCCTCGACCTTCGGCCCATCGCCGGGGACCGCAGCCTCGTCGACGAGCTGCTCCGGCGGGCACGGCGGGAGGTGTTCGGCCCGGGTCTCGGGCGCTTTCTCGATGCCCTCGGGGCCGATTCGGAACGCCGGCACGAGCGCTTCGGCTCGTCGATCTACCTGCTCGAGCCCGAGGTCAAGCTCGGTCGTGGCGGCCTCCGGGACGTCGACGTCGCCTTCTGGGCGGCCAAGGCGCGTTGGCCTGCGCGCCGCTGGGACGACCTGGTGCGCCTCGGGGTGCTCCTACCCCGGGAGCTCGCCGAGCTGGCCGACGCCCGGGAGCTCCTCTGGCGGACCCGGAACCTGCTCCACCTCCGGGCGGGGCGGCTCCAAGACCGCCTGACCTTCGCCGATCAGGAAGAGACCGCCGCCGCCTTCGGTTTGGAAGACAGCCTGCGCCAGGGCCTGGCCGTCGAGCGCTTCATGCAGACCTACTACCGCCACGCCCGCCTCGTGGCGCAGACCTCCGAGCGCATGCTCGACCGGGCTCGTCCCCGGGTGCCGAAGCGGGTGCGGCAGAAGGTGCGACCCCTCGGGGACGGCACGGCGGTCTTCGACGGCCGCGCCACCCTCGTCGATGCGAACGCCCTGGACGCCGACCCGGCCCTCGCTCTGCGGCTCTACCGCACCGTCCAGCGGGAAGGACTGCCCCCGGAATCCTTCGCCCGGGACTGCATCGCCCGGGCGGCGGCCCAGCCGGGCTGGCGAGCGCGCTTCCGGGAAGACCCGGCGGTACCGGAGCTGTTCCTCGCCCTGCTGAACCAGGTCGGCGAGGTCCCCGTCCGCCGCGGGTCCCTGATCGGCGAGCTCCACGAGCTCGGGCTGGTCGGCGCGCTCATCCCCGAGGTCGAGCAGGTGACCGGTCGCGTTCAACACGACCTCTATCACGTCTACACCGTCGACGTGCACTCGGTGCGGACGGTGGACTGCCTGGTCCGGCTGGCCCGGGGGGAAGGGCGGGACGAGCACCCGGTGGCGGTCCGCCTGGCGAGCGAGGTGCCCCGGCGCCTACCCTTGCTGCTCGCCGCCTTGCTCCACGACGTCGGCAAGACCGGTGGTCGGGGCCACGCGGAGCGGGGCGCCCCGATGGCGGAGGCGGCGGCGCGTCGCCTCGGGGTGTCCCCGGTGGATGCGGGCCACGTCGGGTGGCTCGTGCGGGAGCACCTCCGGCTCTACCACTGGGCGACCCGCCGGGACCTGGCGGATCCGGAGGTCGTCGCCGAGATCGCCCGAACCGTGGGCACCGTCGAGCGGCTGCGGGACCTCTATCTGCTGACCATCGCCGACGTGGGCACCACCCATCCCGGAGCCCTCACCGGCTGGAAGACCCGGATGCTCGACCAGGCCCTCACCGCGGTGACCCATGCCCTCGAAGCCGAGACGGTCCCCGACGCGGGCCGCCGAGCCGCCGAGCTCCGCCTCGAGCTCCTCGAGGGCGCCCGGCGGGACGCCGACGCCGACGCCCAGGGGGAGCTCGCCGACTTCCTCGAAGAGATGCCGGACCGCTATGTCCTGTCGAGCTCGACGGCCGCCATCCGGGACGACGCCCGGGCCTTTGGCGGCGGCCGCGCCGGGGCCGCCAGCCCGCAGGCAGCGACCCGCCTCGGCCTCGGGCTACTGCTTCGGCCGGGACCGTCCCCGGACGTCGAAGAGCTGGTGATCACCGCCCCGGACCGGCCCGGGCTTCTCGCGGGGCTCACCGCCGTGCTCGCGGCGAACCGGATGGCGGTGCAGTCGGCGGAGATCTACACCCGGGATGCGTCGGACGGTCGATTCGCCTTCGACGTCTTCCACCTGCGGACGGCGGGGGGCGGTGCCGACGCCAGCACCGGCCGGAGGGACCGGGTCGCCCGGCTCGAGGGCGACCTCGACGCCTTGCTCTCGCAGGCGGCCTCCGTGGAGACCTTCCTCGAAAAGCTCCCCCGAACGCCGACCTGGGCACGCCGCCACGTCCCGCCGGTACCGACGGAAGTGCGGGTCGACAACGCGGCTTCCTCCCGGTTCACCGTGGTCGACGTGTTCAGCCGGGATCGGCTCGGTCTGCTCCACGTGGTGGCTCGGACCATCCACGGGGAGGGGCTCAGCATCGCCCTGAGCCGAGTGAACACGGAAGGGCACCGGGCCGCCGACGTCTTCTACGTCACCGAACCGGGGGGCGGGAAGGTCGCCGACCCGTCCCGTTTGTCCCGTCTGTCCGTGGTGCTTCGGGAGGCCATCCTCGGGTTTCATGCCTTCGCCGACGGCGAGCCCGCGGGCACGGCGTGACGGCGACCGTCGACGTGGTCCGCGCCGGCCTGCCGATGGATCTCCCCCCGCGCTTCGGCGTTCCGCAGCCGTCGACCGGTTCCGGAGGGCGCCCGTCCCGCGCGCTGGGCTCCTCCGGGGCGGCCGGCGTCTGGGCCGCCGTCGCAACGGTCCTCTGGGTCGGATGCGGCGGGGGGAGCGTCCCGGCGGACGAGACGCGCCCCCCCCGGATCGAACGGGAGGACCGGCCGACCACGGCGTCTACGGGGGGGACCGCTCCCGGGGGACCGTCCCCGTCGGCGCGCTCGTCCGGGGAACGGCCGCGGCCGGCCCGGGTGCCCCCGGCGACGGAGGAGGTCGCTCGGGGGGAACGGCTCCTCGCCGCCGGGGACCCCGCGTCGGCGCTGCCGATCCTGGAGCGCGCGGTGCAGAAGGACCCGCGGGATCCGCGGGCCCAGCACGCCCTCGGGCTCGCCCTGGAAGCCCTGGGACGCCTCGACGAGGCGGAGCGGGCGTTCCGCGCCGCCCTGTCCGCCGACGACGCCTTCGCCGTCGCCCACAACGACCTCGGCCTGCTCCTCGCTGCCCAGGGTCGCATCGACGAAGCCGTCCGCGCCTTCCGCCTCGCCGCCCGCTACGACCAGGGCATGGCGGAGCCCCGGGCCAACCTGGCGATGCTCTTCGAGGACGCCGGTCGAACCGAGGAAGCGGCGGGGCTCTACCGCGCGGCGGCACGCCTCGCCCCGAACGACCCCCAAATCCGCACCAACCTCGGGCTCCTGCTGCTTCGGCTGGGGCAGCAGGAAGAGGCCCGGAGGGCGCTCCTCGCGGCCGCGTCGACCGCCCGGGACCGGCCGATGCTGCTGGTCTCCATCGGGAACGGCCTCCGACGCGTCGGGGAGGCGGATGCGGCGGTCGATGCCCTCGAACGGGCGGTCCGGGGGCGGGGGACGCCGCCGACCCCCGCGCTTCTGGCCGAGCTCGCCCTGGCCCTCCGGGCGGCGGGTCGGGACGACGCGGCGCTCGAGACCCTGGACCGGGCCCTGGCCCTCGACCCGGAGTTCGCGACCGGCCACTTCCTCCTCGGCAGCATGCGCGCCGCCCAGGGGGACTACGAGGCCGCCATCCCCGCCCTCGAGCGCGCCCTCGACCTCGACCCGAACGGGCCCAACGCCGACCGCGCCCGACGGGCCCTCTCCGCCGCCCGCCAGGCCGCCGCCCGCTGAGCCTCCACACCCTCTGAGCCTCGCCGCGGGCTGGCGACCCCTGCGACCGTCGGACCTTCAACCCGGGTCCGGCGCGCCCCGGAAGCCGAGACCGACCAGGTAGACCTCGTAGCTCTCCGTGCGGATGGCCTGGGGTCGAAGGACCCGGGCCTTGTCGAAGGCGTCCCGGACCTGGCGCTGGGCCTCGGGGAAGTCGCCGCTCTGGAAGATCTTGGCGCAGAAGCGGCCGCCGGGGACCAGCGTGCCGACGGCCAGGGCGAGAGCTGCCTCGAAGAGGCGGAAGCTCCGGGCCTGGTCGAGGGAGCGGTGTCCCGTCGTCGCCGGAGCCATGTCGCTCAGCACCACCTCGAAGCTCGATGGTCCGCCGAGCTCCCCGGGCGTCACCGACAGGACATCGCCCTGCTGCCAGCGCACCCAGGGGGGCAGGTCCACCCCGGCCTCCTTTTCGTCCACCGCCAGGACGACGCCCTGGGGACCGACCTTTTCCGCGATGAACTGGCTCCAGGAGCCGGGTGCTGCCCCCAGATCGAGGACCCGAGCCCCGGGGCGCAGCAGCCCGACGCGGCGGTCGATCTCCTGGAGCTTGTAGACGGATCGGGCGGCGAAGCCTTCCCGTTTGGCCCGGCGGCCGAAGCGATCCTGGGGCCGACGGGCGCCCCCGGGGGGACCGCC
>DAPKRP010000282.1:0-3963 GCA_031800515.1 Polyangiaceae bacterium LLY-WYZ-14_1
GGGAGGGCGAAGAGGCGCCCATCACCAATCCTTGACCGGCGGTCGGCGCCGTCCCCGGCGCCCCCGGGCCCGGGCGCGCTCGAGGCTTTCCTCGTCTTCCCGAAGGGCGTCGAGGACCGTCTCGACGTCCCGGGGGAGGGCGGTCTCCCCCGCGTCCGCCTCTCCCTCCGGGCCGTTCTCGGGGGCATCGCCGCCGTCTCTGCCCCCCTCGCCCCCGGCGGCCTCGGCGTCGTCCTCGGCATCCGACGGGTCCCCCGGGGAGGCATCCCGCGGGTCCTCGCCGGGTTCCTCCCCGGCGGCTTCCGGCGGGTCCTCCCCGGAGGCGGCCTCCTCCGGGTCGTCGGAGCGACCGTCGTCGGCATCCCCGGGATCCCGGCGGCCCTCCTCTTGGCCGTCCGGTCCCGGCGGCTCTTCCTGGCCGTCCTGGGACGCCTCCTGCTCCTGGTCCTGAGGGTCGTCCTCCGGGTCCTTCGCGTCGCTTTCGTCGTCCTTGGCCTGGTCCGGCGGGTCCTCCGGGTCTTCGGAGGAAGCCTCCTCGGCCGCCGCCTCGGCCTGGGAAAGGCGACGCAGGGCGAGCTCGAGATTCCAGGCCGTGTCCCGGTCCCCGGGTCGGGCCCGGAGGGACTCCCGGAAGCCGTCCACCGCCTCCCGATAGGCCTGGCGGGCGGCGTCGGCGGCGCCTTCCTCCGCCAGGGTCTGACCCCGGCGGAAGAAGGCGAGACCGAGGTCGTAGGCGGCGTCCGCCCGGAGCTCCGGGTCGACCTCCGGGCTCGACGCGACCCGCAGGGCGTCGAGGGCGCCTTCGATCTCGCCCTGGTCGAGCAGCGCGAGGCCGCGGTCCAGGGAGAGGGCGGGGGCCCCCGGCAGGTCTCGAGCGGCCTCCTCGTAGTGTGCCAGGGCCCGGTCCGGGTTCCCCGCCTCGAGGGCCGCGTTCCCCTCCTCGACGGACGGGTGGGGTCGGCGGAACAGCTCCCAGGCCTGGGCCGACCCGGGGGCGAGGGCGGCGGCGGCGGAGGACGAGGCCAGCCCCACGAGAACGGCGACGGCGGCCCGCGCCCCGGGGCCCCGGCCCCGGCGTGCCCCGGTGGCGTTCCTTTCCGGCCCGCCGTCGCCCGTCGCCCCCCGGGCGCCTTTCCGCCGCCGGAGCCTCCGCCCCGACCAGGAGTCGGGAAGGAGGCTCCCGGCGAGGAGGGCGAGGAAGCCCGGCAGCAACGCCAGGGCATAGCGGTCTTCGTGGACCGTCACCCGTCGGGCCTGGCGTTCCTGCTGCTGCATCCGTCGCATCGCCTCCCGGACCCGGCCCATGCCGACCCCACCGGCCTCGGCGCGGACATAGGTACCCCCGGTGAGCTCGGCGACCTGGCTAAGGGTGGCCTCCGCCTCCGGGGTGAGGGCGGTCTTCACCACCTCGCCGGCCTCGTCCCGCAGATAGCCGGTCCACACCCCGTCGTCGCTGTAGGTGGGGATGGGCTCCCCGCGGGCCGAGCCGATGCCGACGGGGAAGACCTTGATCCCCGCCTCGGCGAGCTGGCGGGCGGCCTCCACCGGGTCCCCCTCGTGGTCCTCTCCGTCGGTGAGCAAGATGATCACCTGCTCCGCCCGGGCCGCCGCTGCCTCCGGCACGAGCTCCGGAGGCGCCGGGGCGATGGCTCCGGGCCCGGCGAGGGGCCGCCGGGATCGTTCGAGGAGGCGCTTCCCGGAGACGAGGGCCCGGCCGATGGCGGTCCCCCCGACGGGCATGTCGTAGGGGCCGAGATCCCGCAGGAACAGCGCCGCCGCCGCGTAGTCGTCCGTCATCGGGAACTCCATGGTCTCACCGGCGAAGGCGACCAGCCCGACCCGGTCTCCGCCCAGGTCGTCGAGGAAGCGGATGAGCTCCGCCTTCGCCCGTTCGATCCGACTGGGTGGAACGTCCCGGGCCAGCATGCTCTTCGAGAAATCGACGGCGACCACCACGTCGACGCCCCGCTTCCGCAGCATTCGGGTACGGCTTCCATACCGCGGGCCGGCATAGGCGAGGGCCAGGCAGGCGAGCCCCAGGAGCACCAGCGCCGCCTGGCTCGTCCGGAGGCCGGTGGCCGCGCGTCCCACCCCCAAAGCGGCCAGTGCCTCGGGCCGGGCGAAGCGGGCGAGGGCGCGCCGTCTCCGCCAGAATCCGAAGACGGCGAGCCCCGCGAAGAGGGGCACCAGGGTCAGCAGCCACAGCGCGGTCGGGTCCCGGAAGCTCACGGTGCCCTCCGGAAGACGGCCAGGGAAAGCACGAGCTCCGTCAGCAGGAGCCCGAGGGCGATGGCGACGAAGGGCGGAAAGAGCTCGCCGTAGACCCGGCCCGGGTCGTCGATCTCGGACTTCTCCAGGCGGTCGAGGATCTCGTGGAAGGTGCGCTCGAGCCCCGCCCGATCCGTCACCTCGAAGAAGGCGCCGCCGGTGCCCTCCGCCATCCGGCGGAGGAGCTCCGGGTTCACCGGGAAGGACCGGTAGTCCCAGAGGGGGCGGCCGAAGAGGTCGACCCCCCGTTGGACCCGCGCCTCGTCCTTCCGTCCCATCAGGATCGAGTAGACCCGGACCTTCATCGTCTCGGCGAAGGTCGTCGCCTGCTCCGGGGAGACGTTGCCGGCATTCGACTCCCCGTCGGTGAGCAGGATGACCACCTTCGACTGGGCGTCCGAGTCCCGGAGGCGGTTCAGCGCGGTGCCGAGGGCGTTCCCGATCGCCGTGCCCCGGCCGTCGATGGTGCCGAGCTCGAGCCCATCGATCACCGTGGCCAGGGCCTCCTTGTCCGTGGTCAACGGCAGCAGGGTATAGGCGTCCTTGCCGAAGACGACGGCGCCCACCCGGTCCGTCGGGCGCCGGCCGATGAAGTCGAGCACCACGTCCTTCGTCGCCTCGAACCGGGTCGGGACGATGTCCGCCGCCTGCATCGACAGGGACAGGTCCATCGCCACGACGATGTCGATGCCCTCCACCTCGACCCGGTCCCGGGCGTGGATGCTCTGGGGGCCCATGAGGGCCAGGGCGACGACGGTGAGGGTCGCGACCCGGAGCGCTAGGGGCAGCTCCCGGAGACGCTGACGCCAGGTGGTGCCCGTGGCTCGGAGGCTCGCCCCCCGGCTGACCTTGAGTCGGGGGGTGGCCCCGGCGAGGAGCACGCACCGGGTGAGCAGGACCAGCGGTCCGGCGGCGAGGAGGAGACCCGCCCAGGGACGCTCGAAGCGAACCGCATCGTCCCCCAGGCGGATGCCGTAACGCTCCTCGACGAGCAGGACCGCCCCCCAGACCGCCGCCCCGGAGGCCAACGTCGCGACGAGCCAGGGGCGGATGCCCGCCGCGACGCGCCGCAGCAGCTCGGAGGAAGGAGAGCTCACGGCCGGGCCTCCGGATCCCCAGGGGCAGGGGACGACGGTGGAGAGCCTCGTCCGCCGGCCCCGACCTCCCCCGGGGGCTCGGAGCCAGGCGCCCTCGGTGGGGCGGGCCGGGAGCTACCCGGAGCGCCACCGCCGGGCGGTCCCGGGTCGAGGCGCGGGCCGTCCTCCGGATGGGGGGTCGTCGCCCGGACCAGGCCTTCGGCGGCCTGGAGCAGGGATTCCCCCTGCCCCTCGTCGAGGGGGGCCTGGGCGAACTTCACCAGATCGCAGTCCCCGAGGAGCGCCACCACCTCCGCCAGGCGCAGTCCCCGGGGTCGGGCCGCCTCCACCTTGGCGATCACCTCGTCCGTCGTGCTCTCGAGCCCATCGAACCCGCAGCGGGCCCCCAGGTACTCCCGGATCACGTCGCTCAGGGCGTCGGCCCAGGCGTCCCCCCGGCCATCCGAGACCGCCTGGGCGCGTCCGTTGCGGAGCGCCCGGAGCTTCTCCTGGGCGACCTCCCAGGGGGGACGGTCCACCGGGACCGGAGCCGGGGCCGACCCCTGCCGCCGTCGCCACCAGCGGGCCAGCCAGAGGGTCAGGGCGGCGATGGCGGCGG
>DAPKRP010000283.1:0-11296 GCA_031800515.1 Polyangiaceae bacterium LLY-WYZ-14_1
AACCTCGATCTCCGCGATGCCCTCGGGCACCTCGAAGGGGAGGAAGAAATGGCTCGCCTCCCCGGGCGGGACCTCGTCTTCGAAGCGGTGGGTCGGCGCCTCCGGCCCGTCCCCCTGGGCCTGGAGGGGCCCGGGGAGGTAGACGGCGGCGGCCAGGACCATGCTGAAGCACGGGCCCAGAAGGGGGACCGGTCGCCCGGGGCGGGCGCGCCGAAGGAGGCGTGCGTCTTCCATGCCGCGGGAGATGCCCAGCCCGGCCCGCCGGGTCAAACCGATGGACGCGTCTGGCTAGGTTCGGGACCCGCGCAAACCCGGTTCGAACTTCCGGGCAGGGGTACCAGAACTAGAAGAGCGCGGTCTCCCGGAGCCCGTCCAAGGGCAGGGTGGCGCCGGAGGCGACGTCGACGAGGACCGCCTCGAGGCCGCTCGCCAGGCTGCCCTCCGGGTCGAAGAGGAAGCTCGGCTCCCGCAGGAGGACGCAGGCCAGGTCCCGGGTCCCCCGCACCCGGGGGCCCACCCCTCGCCCCACCGATTCCCTCTGGATCTCCCGGGACCAGGTGGTGCGGGGAGGCCCCTCGGCAGGTCGGACGCCGACCTGGACGTGGCCGCCCCGGAGAAGCCCATCGTCGTCTCGGCTCAGGGCCTCGCTCGTCCAGGGGAAACGGCAGCTCGCATCGTTCCCGGCGAAGAAGAGAAACCGACCGTCCGCGAAGCGCATGCGAACGAAGTCGGGGTCCACGAAGGGCCGGCCGAGGCGCGCCCAGTCCCCCCCGGCGGGCGTCGGTTCGAGCCAGACGCCCCCTTCCTGAGCGTCTTCATCGAGGAGAAACAGGGCGATCCGGCCGTCGTCGGTGATGCCGTTGGACTCGCTGCAGCGGCCCTCCAGCGGTCCGAGGGCGGTCGGCAGGCCGAGGGCGTCCGGGTCGACGGGCGCCAGCGCTGCGCCCCCGGCATCGCCGAGGCGGGCCCGTTCCAGGGGGACCGAGCCCCGGGACAACAGGTACCAGGGCCCCTGGTCGTCGAGCCCGGAGGAACGAAGACGGGCGTCGACCCCCGCCTCCTCGAAGGACAGGGGGATGAGCTGGTCCGCCCGGGTGTCGACGAGGGCCTGGGGTCGACCGTCCCCGAAGGCGACGTAGCGGGGCTCCTGACCCCTCCAGGCGAGCTCCTGGGTCGCGGGGACGCCCAGGGAGGCGACGTCCACCTGCCCGTCTGCCCGCTCGAGGACCCGAGCCCAGGTGCCACCGGAAGAAAAGGCGTAGAGCGCCTGCCCATCCGGGCCGTGGCCGGACCAGACGGCGGCTTCGAACCGGAGGGGGCTGATCTCTTCCGTCGCCGGGTCGAAGAAGCCGGCGAGCTCGAACCCGTCGTCCCCCCCGTCGGCGCCCAGGGGTCGCTGAACGGGCATCCGGCCGTCGGCCCCCGGCGCGGCGACCGGCGCGAGCCCGGGGGGGAGGTCCCGCGCCCGACCGTCCGCATCGAAGACCGTGAACACGGGAAGGCCGTCCACGCTGCGCTCGGGCCAGGTGAGGTGCCCTCGCCCCTCCTGGTCGAGCCCCCCCCAGGGGGGGGGCGGCACGAGGCCTGCCAGCCATTCCCGCCGGAGCCGCACCCCGTCCGGCGCCACCAGCACGGCCTCGACCTCGAAGGCGACCGCCCCCTCCCGGAGGGCGATGGCGAGCAGCCGATCCGCCGAGGGATAGACCTCCAAGGCGACGGGGGCCGGCCCGCGGCCGAGGAAGAAGCGGTGGAGCCGGAGGCGGTCGCCGTTCCGGCGGACCCCGATGAGGGCGTGCCCCTCGAGCCCGAGAACGCGATAGCCGAGGGGCAGCGCGGGCTCGTCGACGCCGTCCTGCGCCCCGTCTCCGGGCTCGGCGAAGCAACCGGTCCGCGGGAGGTCTTCAGGCCCTTCCCGGACCAGGACCGGCGGCGTCGGGTCGCCGGGCAGGGGCCCATCCCCCGACGCCTCTCCGCAGCCACCGATCGCCGACGCCGGGAGCGCCAGCAGGAACCAGCCGGCGGCCATAGCGGCCGGGCGGAAAGGAAGCAGCATCCTGGTGACGCTACCACGGCGAAGCGGCCGCCCCCCTTCCTCCCCGGGGGGCCCTTCGGCATCCTCCCGGCCCGATGGAACACGGCCTTCTCCTCCTGGTGCTCGCCGGCGCCGGCGCCTTCTTCATGGCGTTCAACAACGGGGCGAACGACGTCGCGAACTCCTTCGCTTCGGCGGTGGGGGCGCGGGCCATCTCCATGCAGCAGGCGGTCCTCATCGCCGGGATGATGAATCTCCTCGGTGCGGTCCTCATCGGCGGCAACGTGTCCGCCAAGTTGGTCACCGGCGTGTTGAACCCCCACGAGTTCGCGGACCCGACGAGCTACGTCGTGGCGATGTTCAGCGTGCTCGTGGCCGCCGGCTGCTTCGTGCTGCTGTCGACCCTGGCGTCGATCCCGGTGAGCTCGAGCCATTCCATCGTCGGAAGCTTGATCGGCGTGAGCCTCGCCGCCGGGGGCATCGAGACCGTGAACTGGGGGGAGCTGCAGCGGATCGTCCTGTCCTGGCTCGTCTCCCCGGTGCTCGCCGGGGCCATGTCCTTCGGCCTCCTCACCTTCATCCAGCGGGCGATCCTGGGCGGCTCCCGGGGGCCCATGGACCGACTGCGCTTCTACCTGCCTTACGTCGTGGCCCTGACCATCGGGGTCTTCGTCCTCATCCTGATGAAGGGCTCCGTCCTCAGCGCCTACAAGCCCGGCTCGGTCTGGGAGCTCCTGCTCTTCATGGCGGTGCTCCTCCCCTACACGACCCTGGTCGCCCAGGGGCTCCTTCGGAGCTTCACCCTGAACCTTCCGGACGACGAGGGCTCTGCCGAGCTGGTCTTCCGGCGGCTCCAGGTGGGCACCTCGAGCTACGTGGCCTTCGCCCACGGAGCAAACGACGTCGCGAACGCCATCAGCCCGGTGTTCGCGGTCTACCTCGTCGTGCGCGCCCAGGGGGCCCTGCCCACCGCCGAGCTGGTGGAGGCGGTCGGGGTGCCCCTTTGGATCCTGGTGCTCGGCGGGGCGGGCATCGCCGCGGGGATCGGCCTACTCGGCCACCGGGTGATCCGCACCCTCTCGGAACGCATCACTCGGATCGACAATTTCAAGGGCTTCAGCGTCGATTTTTCCGCCGCGACGACGGTGGTCACCGCCTCCCTCCTGGGCCTGCCGGTGAGCTCGACCCATGCCGCCACCGGCGCCATCGTCGGCACCGGGCTGCGAGAGGGCCAGGGCGTCGACCTGGCGGTCCTGGGGCGGATCGTCGTCGCTTGGGTGCTCACCGTGCCCGCCGCCGGGATCTTCACGGTGACGCTCTACCTGGCCCTCCGAGCCGTGGCCTTCTGAGAGGGTCGTTCCGGCCGGGAAGGTCAGGCCTCGGACCAGACGATGACGCCACAGGAGACGCGCGCGCCCGCCGCCCCGGAGGGCTGGGCCCCGGTGTCCTTCGAGGCGTGGACGATCACCGACTTGCCCTGAACCGGTGCTTCCCCGCCCTGGACGGAGAAGTTGTCGAAGGTCTTGGTCGCCTGGACGTTGCCTTGCCCGTCGGCGGTGACGTTCCCCATGTCGCCGGCGTGACGAGGGGTTTCGTCGGGCAGGGCGTGGTCATGCCCCTGGGGGGCGTAATGGCCGCCGGCGCTGGTCCCGTCCGGCGCCGAGCAATCGCCGTTTTCGTGGACGTGAATGGCGTGGGTGCTGTTCGGCTCGAAGCCCTGGAGGGACATCGTCACCTTGACCCTGCCGTCGTCTTGTTCTTCGAAGACGACGGAGCCAGCGACGGAGTTTCCGGCGGTCGGGGACATGGCGGCGACGGCGCGTTCCCCGCGCTGCGCCTCCGCCGGCTCCTCCCCGGTCTCCGCCGCCTGGCCGGCGGCGCCTTCGTCGAAGGTGGGGGAGCCCTGCGTCTCGTAGCCCTGGGTCTCCTGTTCCCGTTCGGCTTCCTTGGCGCTCGAGCCGCAGGCGGCGGCCAGCATCAGGGCGGCGACCAGCACGCCCCGGGTGCGCATCCCAGCGTAGGTGTCGGTATCTGTGGTCATGGGGTTCCTTTCGGGCGGCCCGAGCCCTGTGGAGCTCGGACCGTGCAGCGCGGCGGCCTCCCACCGCTCTCGTAGGTGCTTGGCGGCGGTTTCCGCCGCCGTTCGGTACCTGGTCCCGGGGAACCGCATCGGAAGGCGGGTTCACCTGGGATCGGGCCCCGCCGTTTGCGAAGCTCATTCGGGGTGGCCGCCATGTGGGACTTTCTTGAACGACTCTTCGACCCGACCGGCTTTCCCGCCCGATGGCATTGCGGGCTCTGGACGCCCGGCCACGGCTACCTGCACATCGTCTCCGACCTGGCCATCTTCGGCGCCTACACCGCGATCCCCCTCCTGCTCGCCTGGGTGGTCTGGAAGCGGCGGGAAGACGTCCCCTTCCCCCCGGTGTTCTGGCTTTTCGTCGCCTTCATCCTCTGCTGTGGCGTCAGCCACGCCGTCGAGGCGATGATCTTCTGGCATCCCCTCTACCGGCTGGCGGGGGCGGTGAAGTTCGCCACCGCCGTGGTCTCCTGGGCCACGGTCATCGTGCTGGTACCCACCCTGCCTCGGGCCTTCGCCCTGCGTTCCCCACGGCAGCTCGAGGCCGTCGTCGCGGACCGGACCCGAGCCCTGGCGCGGGCGAACGCCACCCTCCAGGAGAAGCGGGAAGAGCTCGAGGCGATGATGCGGATGGTCTCCCACGACCTCCGCTCCCCCCTGGTGACCACGAGCGGCTTCCTCGGCGTGCTCCGGGACGAGCTCGGGGACCAGGCGGCGCAGCCCGGCGTCGCCGACGCCCTCGGGCGCATCGATCGGGCTCAGGGCCGGATGGGACGCCTCATCGACGACCTGCTGTCGCTGAGTCGCTTCGGGGTCGCCTCCGTGGCCCGGCGGGAGCTCGACCTCGGGGCGCTCGTCGAGGAGACGGCGGCCGGGCTCGAGCTCGAGGCGGAACGCAGAGGTGCCCGCCTGGTGATCGACACCGCCGCCAAGGTCAGGCTGGTGGGCGACCCGGACCGCCTGGCCCGGGCCATCGACAACCTGATCCGGAACGCCCTCGTGCACGGCTGCCCGGAAGCGGGGCACCAGGTGACGGTGCGGGTCGAGCCGCCGGTGGACTCGATCGCGCCCCGGACGGGCCTTCGACTGGCCCGCCGGGTCGACGTCGTGGTCGAGGATGACGGTCCCGGCATCGCCGCAGCGGACCGGGAAGCGGTCTTCGAGCCCTTCGCGCGCCGGTCGAAGGCCGAAGGCTCCGGGATCGGCTTGGCCATCGTCGCCCGGGTGGCCCGGGACCACGGGGGAAGCGCCCGGGTCGAAGAACGCCCAGGGGGCGGAGCCCGCTTCGTGATGACCCTCGAGACCGCGGCACCCCGGGCCGTCATGGCTTCGGCGTCTTCGCCCCCGGCCCTCACCGAGTCCTTGGCGGGATGAGCACCGGATCCCATCCGATCCCCAGTGGCCCGGGGCAGGAGCCGGAGACGACCCTCGTGGATCTCCTCCTGGTCGAAGACGACGACGACCACGCCGACCTGTTCGCCCGGGCTCTGCGGCGAGGCCACCGACGGCTCGCCCTTCGGCGGGCGGCGAACCTCGAGGCGGCGCGGCAGGCGGTCGCCCAACGCCGGCCCGGGCTCGTGGTGCTGGACCTCCGGGTCGGCTCGGAAGACGGGTGCGCCCTCCTCGCGGAGCTCCGCGCCCGGGAGGCTGGCGGCGGACACCTCCCCATCGTCATCCTGACCACCTCCGATGACCGGCAGGACCGGGAGCGGTCCCTGGCCCAGCAAGCGGACGCCTTCCTGGTGAAGCCCGCGGAGCCGGATGGCTGGCGCGACCTCGGGGAACGCCTCCTCCGGTTGATCGACGGCGAACGGGGGGACGGATGAGGGATCCCCGGTCCGGAAGCGACCAGGCCGAGGCGTCGGACGGGACCGAGGCACCGGAGCGGCAGCGCCTGGCCCTCGAGGTCCTGCTCGTCGAGGACGACGACGACCACGCCGAGCTCGTTCGGTTGGCCGTCGACCGGTCGAGCGCCTTCCGGGTCAAACGGCGGGTGGCTTCCCTCGCGGGCGCCCGGGAGGCCCTCGCCGGGGAGACCTTCGACGCCGTGGTCCTGGACATGATGCTCCCGGACGGGCAGGGCCTCGACAACGTCGAGGCGGTGACCGCGGTGGCCCCGGAGATGCCCATCGTGGTCTTGACCGCCCTTCGGGAACGGGACCTCGGGCTCCGGGCGATCCGAACCGGCGCCCAGGACTTCGTCGAGAAGGACGAGCTGTCCCCGGACCGTCTCGAACGGGCGCTCCGCCATGCCTACGGGCGCGCCGAGCTCGCCGCCCTGCGCCGCGCCCGGGACGAGCAGGCGGTCGAGCTCGCCCGACGCCTCGACGGGGTTCGGGGAGCCCTGGCGACGGGGCTCGCCGAAGCGGGCTCCCTGGACGAGGCCCGGGCCGCGATGGCGGGGGCCCTCGGGGAGCTCTCCGGGGCCCTCGAGCTGATCTCCCAACGCCCGGACTGATCCACCCCCCGGCGAAGGGGGTTCGGGACCGGCGGCGGGAACCCGGTCCGAACTTCCCGGCGGGGCCGGCAGAGGTAGTAGGGTGCCGGCGATGGCGACGACAGCAACGGCTCCGGGGGACCCCGGAGGCAGGGGAAAGCGCCGGTCCCTGGTGACCGGGGCCAGCGCGGGGATCGGTCGGGCGACGGCCCTCGCCCTCGCCCGCCGAGGCGACCACGTGCTCGCGACGGGAAGAAGGGAAGCGCGGCTCGACGCCCTGGCCGAGGAGGCAGCGGCGGACCCGACGAGCTCGGGCCGCATCGAGCCTCTGGTCTTCGATCTGACCGACCGGCGGGCCACGGAGGCGGCCCTCGAGGGACCAGCCGCCGCGGGTATCGACGTGCTGGTCAACAACGCCGGCCTCGCCCGCGGGGTGGCCCCCCTGCAGGAGGGGGACGTCGACGACTGGGAGGCGATGATCGATACCAATCTTCGGGGGCTGCTCTACGCGACACGGGCGGTGCTCCCGGGGATGGTCGCCCGGGGAAGGGGCGACATCGTGAACGTCGGGTCGGTGGCGGGGCGCTGGGTCTATCCCGGGGGCAACGTCTACTGCGCGACGAAGTACGCCGTCGGCGCCCTCAGCGAGGCCCTGCGGCTCGACGTCCAGGGGACCGGCCTGCGGGTGACCAACGTGCTGCCGGGCATGGTCGAGACGGAGTTCAGCCAGGTCCGGCTCGGAGACGCCGGGCAGGCCGCCGCCGTCTACGAGGGGATGACCCCGTTGTCCGGAGAAGACATCGCCGAGACCATCCTCTGGGCCCTCGACCGCCCTCCCCACGTGACCATCCAGGAGCTGGTGGTCTTTCCGACGGACCAGGCCGGCGTCGGGCCGGGGAAGGTCCACCGGCGCTCGTCCCCGGACGGCGGCGGCGGACGCCGGTGAGCCGGCCCCCCAAGGGGATGCGGCTGCCGGTCCAGCCGCCCGTCGAGCCGATGCTCGCGAAGCTCGTCCGGGAGGTGCCCCGGGGAGACGCCGCCCGGGGTCTGCTCTTCGAGCCGAAGTGGGACGGCTTCCGAGCGCTCGTCTTCCGAGACGGGGACCAGCTCTTCACCCAAAGCCGGGATCGGAAAGGGCTCGACCGGTATTTCCCGGAGCTCGCCGCGCCCCTTCGCGAGGCGCTTCCGGATCGCTGCGTCGTCGACGGTGAGGTCGTCGTGTTTCGGGAGGGGCGCCTCGACTTCGAAGCGCTCCAGCTCCGCATCCATCCCGCCGCCTCCCGGGTCGACAAGCTCTCCCGAGAGATCCCGACCTCCTTCGTCGCCTTCGATCTCCTCGCCCTCGGCGACGACGACCTTCGGGGGCAGCCGATGCGGGAGCGGCGTCGGCGGCTGGAAGGGGCCCTCGGGGAACCGGCACCCCCGGTCTTCCTGACCCCGATGACCGAGGACCCAGCGGTGGCGAAGGACTGGTTCGACGGCCTCGAAGCGGCGGGGCTCGACGGCATCGTGGCGAAGCCCGGGGAGCTCACCTACCAGCCGAAGAAGCGGGTGATGCTGAAGGTGAAGCACGAGCGCACCGCCGACTGCGTGGTGGCCGGCTTCCGCTGGCACAAGGGCGGCGAGGGCACCCGGGTCGGCTCCCTCTTGCTGGGCCTCTACGACGACGACGGCGTCCTGCACCACGTGGGGGTGACCGCGTCCTTCAAGACCAAAGATCGGGAGCGCCTGGTCGACGAGCTCGCCCCCCTTCGGGAGCACGCCCTCGAGGGGCACCCCTGGGCCGCCTGGGCGGCGGCGGTGGACGAGCAGGGCCGGATGCCGGGAGCCCAGAGCCGCTGGAGCGCCGGGAAGAACCTGACCTGGGAGCCCCTTCGACCCGAGCGCGTCTGCGAGGTCCGCTACGACTTCATGCAGGGGGACCGCTTCCGGCATGCCACCACGTTCCTCCGCTGGCGACCGGACAAGGCGCCTGGGGACTGCCGCTACGATCAGCTCGAGGGACCCGCGGCGGGGCTCGACCTTCGAGCGCTCTGGTAGGGAACGGCGTCGGCGCCTTCGCTGGACCGCCGGCTCCCCGGGGGGCGGGCTCAGCCCTCGGCCCCTCCCCACTCGACGGCGGGGTCGTAGTCCGGGTCCGGCGGCTCTTGAGGCGGGCGCTCGGCGACCGGAACGTGGCGGAGATTGACCCGCACCTGGGTCCAGCTCGTGTGGCGGCCCCGCCCTGCGTCGACGAGCACGTCGGCGGGCTCGAGGTGGGCCGCCGCCTTCGGGTGCCGCGCCTTCCAGCGCTCGAGGCCAGCCAGGGCCTCCGACTTCTGCTTGGCCCGGGCGACGACGACGAGGGGCATCTTCGAGCGTCGCCGCCCCGTGGGCCGGACCTCGGCGGCCTCCGGGACCGCCGTCACCCCGTCCTCCGACGAGGCCCGGGGGGATGCCGCCGGGCTTGCCGGGGACCCCCGCGACGACCTTCGCCGCCGGTTCCGGGAGGGCTGGACCCGCTTCGGCTCTCCGGCTTGCTTCTGGTAGTGGGGCGGCCAGGGAGCGTCTCCCTGCCCGTCGGCCTCGTGTCGGGCGGAGAGCTCGAGCACCGGGTCGAGGTCGAAGGAGCGGTCGTCGATGCCGGCGGCGACGTCCCCCAGGCGGGCGAAGCGCTCGGGCATGGTGGCGATGGTGAAATCCGCCGGGTCGGCATCCCGGAGCTCTTCCCAGGTCACCGGCGCCGAGACCCGGGCGTCCGGGGTCGGGCGGATCGAATAGGCGCTCGCCACGGTCCGGTCCTTGGCGTTCTGGTTGTAGTCGAGGAAGACGCCGTGGCGCTCTTCCTTCCACCACCTGCTGGTGGCGAGGGTCGGCGCCCGGGCCTCGACGTCCCGGGCGATCGCCAGGGCGGCCCGGCGCACCTCGTCGAAGCCCCACCGCGGGGCGATGCGGACGTAGATGTGGATGCCGCGGCTGCCGCTCGTCTTGGGCCAGCCGTCCAGGCCGAGCTCCTGAAGGCTCTCCCGGCAGACGAAGGCGACGTCCCGGATCTGGCTCCAGGGGACGCCGGGGACCGGGTCGAGATCGATGCGGAGCTCGTCCGGATGCTCGAGGTCGTCCGCCCGGACCGGATGGGGGTTGAGGTCGATGCACCCCATCTGGGCGGCCCAGACGACCTCCGCCGGGCTTCGGGCGACGACCTCCTCGGCGGTGCGACCCGAAGGAAAGCGCAGGGTGGCGGTCTCGACCCAGTCCGGTCGTCCCCGGGGGGCCCGCTTCTGGAAGAAGGGCTCTCCCTCGGCCCCGTCGACGAAGCGCTTGAGCACCATCGGCCGATCCCGGACGTGGCGGTGGGCGCCCTCGGCGACGGCGAGGTAGTAGCGGACGACGTCGATCTTGGTGTGGCCGGTCTTCGGGAAGACGACCCGGTCCGGGCTCGACACGCTGACCGTCCGGCCAGCGACCTCGAGCTCGACCCGCCGCGACTTCGCCATGCGGGGAAAGGTAGACCAGGGCCAGGACCGTCGCCCCCCTACCCAGCCGGCGTCCCCGGGTCCAGGTTGGAAGGCAGACGTGGGAGGCAGGCGGCCTCCGGCGTAACCCAGGCCCCCCGAGCGGCGCATCAGAGGCCGCCGCGGCGACTTCGGCCGGGGCGCAGAGGACGACAGGCATGGCGACGAACACCTCGACCCGCATCGCGACGACCACCGGAACGGCCACGACGAGGCCGCCGGCACCAGCTCCCCGCCGGGCCACGGGGGCGATGGGCTTCGGCGCGACCCTCGTCATGGGTCTCGCCGCCGTGACGGCGGTCGGCTGCGGCCCGAGCCGGGGCACCGCCGAGGGCCCGGAAGACGGAAAGGGCTCCCCCGGCGAGACCGCGGGGGGCACGCCCGCCTCGGCCCGGTCGACCTGGACCCCCGTCGCCTATGACCAGGCCTTTCGGGACCGCTGGTACGACGGGGAGGGGGAGCTCGCGAGCTACGCCCTGACCTACCCCCGCTACGGCGAGCTCCATCCCGGGTCGACGGCGGTGGCGATCACCGTGGCCGAGCATCTGGACCTGGAGACCCGGGTCAAGCCGGAGGCGGACCCCTCCGCCGGGGTGAGCGCGATCAAGCTCAACCTGGCGGAGGACTTCCAGACCGGCATCTACGACTACCATCTCATGACCAGCGCCTGGGTCGCCGTCGAAGGAGCCCTCGGTCAGCCCCGGGGGGCGCCCCTCAAGGTCGCCTTCTCGTCCCAGGAGTGGTGCGGCATGAGCTTCCACCTGGGTCAGTTCCTGGAGGCCGCCGTCGACCAGACGGTCCACAGCTACTTCGAGGGGGAAGCGGACCACGAGCGCCGCCTCGACCGGCCCGCCAACGCCTTCCCGGAAGACGCCCTCTTCCTCTGGGCCCGGGGCCTCGGGGGACCGAAGGTGGCCCGGGGCGACGCCATCGAGATCCCGTTGTTGCGCTCCTTCGCCGTCTCCCGGTTGCTCCATGCGAAGGCCGACTTCGACCGGGCGACCCTGCGCCGGGCAGCGGAGACGGAGACCGTCGACGTCCCCGCCGGCACCTTCGAGGTCGAGGTGGCGACGGTCGCCGTGAACGCCTCCGGGGAGGCGCAGCGCACCTACGGAAGGGGGGCGGCCCCGGACCCGGTCCAGGAGCGCACCTGGACCTTCTGGGTGGAGGCCGGCGGCGACCGGCGGGTGGTCCGCTATAGCCGAGACGACGGGCTCGACGCCCGCCTCATCGCCTCGATCCGTGCCCCCTAC